>NZ_JBFTNE010000124.1:0-18014 GCF_056397325.1 Cupriavidus sp. 05N39 | reverse complement strand
TCCTGGTTCAAGAGGGCGACGCGCACTTGCACGACACTGTGTGCTCCCGCACGACTCCAACGCATATGTTGGCTTTTACACATCCGACGGCCAACGATTCGATTGATAGATGACTCGACGAAGCCGGTCGCGATTCGTAGGCCGACACGCTGCCGGGTGCGATAGTCGATCAGCGACTCAAGATGGCTATTGAGGTAACTGATCAAATCTATGAGCTTGCAGTGCGCCTGTTTGGCTTTGCGGCTTGAGTTCGGGTCAAGTCTTTCGCGCAGATCAAGCAGACGACACAGTTCCTTACCGAGCTTCTGCCAACGCACCGTTTGCCCGGTCCACACGAAGCTGCGAAGGCGAACAAACAGATCCCACAACTCGAATGCTGACCCGTTGGCCGTAAGGCGCCCATACGCCAAAGGCGTAATAGCTTGATCGGCGTATCGCAGCATTCGACCGATGTGCGCCCGGTCGAGAACCCATTCGGTATCGAACGGAAGGTCGTCAGCAACCCCGGCAAGATCCAGGGCGCCATCGGTCACGACACAGACGTCATTGGGATCATCGTATCCACTGTCCTCCAGGAATTTGGTCATTTCTTCCTGCAATCGCTTGGTGCGCGGCGTGGCGGAAGCCCAGACCCGTGGTTGTCTGCCAGTCTGGCCTAATGCCGCAACGACGACCGCTATCGACGATGAGCTTCGGCTTGCCCCCGCGCGATTGTCCTTGCCGGCTCCCTTGCCATTGCTTCGCGCCTGCCTCACATAGCCGACATCAACGCCCAGCTCGGCGATTGGCGTTATCTCCTCGCACCACCGCCGCACGGGCTGTGCGTGTTGGAGGGATTTGCCCACGGCCATTGTGTGATTGCGGATGGTCACGTGACTGTCGCGTCCGGAAGTTGGCAACAAGAGGTCCATGGCCTGCTTGCCCTGCCGGTAGGGCATAGTGGCGCCGAGTTCGGCATGCAGCCATCGCAGCTCGCCTGTGCTCGCTTCCTTAAGGTAATTCTTAAGCGGCGACACGTACCTCGATCCGTCAGCACCACACTTACATACTTTCCATCGGTCGCGGCAGTAGAAGACCTTGCCGAGCGTGGTCTTCAGTTCGGAGCAATGCCCGTCGTGCATGCGACGGAGCGCGCCGCAGACCTCACAAGTTCGCTGCGCCGCGCAGTAGCGATCGAGCTGTTCTACGACGAACTCTTGCTGGACGCAATTGACTAGCGACGTACCTTCCGCAGAGACAAACGACGTCGCCGGAGGCTTGGCTGTGGTCGACGCGGTGAAACTGCATCACCTCAACCCGTTTTGCCACCGTGCCACTGCCATCATCGAACTCCAGAACGATCGTGCATCGCATGTCGGCTCTCCGTCTCTTTGATACCGAGACGATACTCCGATGCAGGGCGGCATCCCAGGCCATTTAACGGCTTCAAAGCGGGACCATCTCTGTTACGACTGCGTTGATGGCTCCTGATGTGGCTGACCATGCCTTGCTGGTACCGGGACGCGGCTCAACACGTTGCCTGCGAAGGCTACGCACAGGGCGGCTCTTTGACCAAATTGATAGAGTTGGCATCACCGTTGGCGCTCTGGGCTGATTTTCAACCGGCAGGCGCTTGACGGCTTGCAGGACACGCATGCCGGATCGGCCCATGAGCGGGCGCCGGGCTCTGCCCGCCGAGTGTCCGGTCAGGCTTGAGCCGACGTTCTGGCGTCCGTGCGAGAGCGCGGATCAGCGGCCGTAATGGCGGGGGACTGCCGCCTGCTTGGCTCACTCGACCAACGGTTTCTCGGCCGGTCCGGTTCGTCGCCGCGTGATATTTGAGCGACCGTGCGTGACCGCAGGCAATCACCCTCGAAGACTTCGTGCGCGCAGCACAGCGCTGACCAACAGGGGGTAGTATTCACGGAAGCTGGCACGCACCGAATGGCAAGCGAAGTAGCGTTAAGCGCTGTCGATCGGGGGCATTAGCATGCAACGCGAAGCATTTGCCAGGGCTCTTGCCCAAGAGGACACTTCCGACCTTGTCACAGTGACGCGCGAACCCGGCGCACCGGAAGAGCACGCCCATCCTTTTGGAGCCATGGAGCTGATCCTAGCGGGGGAAATCCAAATCCGCATTGACAATGACGAGCTGCGCGATGTGTCGCGCCTCGGCCCGATTCTCGTCGAATTTGGGTCCTCGCTTTTGTGGGGCAAGGGCAGCCAGTTCGGCAGCCTCGCGCTGGCGCCGCCATGTGCTCAAGGACGACGAGTACACGCCTTCACGGCGCATCAGCGCGCCGATCTCTCCGGGCTTGGTGCAGCGGTCAGCCGCTTCCGTATGCGACGCTTGTCGGCGTTGGAAAATTGCCTGCGTCGAGCGCGGGAAACGACCTCTGAATCGGTGCCGGAGGCTGACTCTAGCGTCGCCGAACCGGGCGCCTCTTCAGTCGCCCTACGGGCTCCTTGCGTTGGCCCGGATCCGACACATTCTTGACTGCAGCCATGATTGCCTTGGATGAGTTGTTGGCGGTCATACCTGCCTCGTCGGACCTGAAAAATTCAGTCCGAGAGCTCAGCGTGGCTGAAAGTTGGATGATTCTAGCCGCCCCATCAATTGACTGCGGCACGCGGACCAAGTCGACTGGCTGCATCCCTGGCGGATCGAGCCATGCCTGTGAGCAGAGTCAAGACAAAAAAATGACCTGTGGATGCCCAGGCGAGCAATGGCCCGGAGTAGCCAATGGAGATTGAAGCCTGCAGCACAGAGGATAGGATGGACGGCGTCACCGATTGCGCCCTACAGGGGTGGCCAAGCGGAACTGGTTGTGGCCCGTCGCGGGCACGCAGCAATTGCTCTAGTGCGGAAGCATAGTCCGGGTCAGCAGTATTGCTGACCCGGCATTGAAATCAAGTCGTAAGTCGCTTCGGTTTGGGCTGCTCTTCCCGCGGGATGCTCGTGAAGCCCGACGAGCGGGCATCCGGACTCTGCCTCAGAAAAGTCGGGTGGGTGCTCATGAGCGGCCATACAAGGCGGGGTTGGTGATCGTCTCTTCATCGGCCATAGCGAACGTTGCCCATACGAAACAAATGCAATTTTCTGTAAATGCCGTGCGCCGCAGCCCTGCTTTGACAACAGAAGCGTCCTTCCGCTTTGGTACGATCCCGCTCTTTCCGCAAGCGCCCCGCCACCGTGAATCGCCGATATGCATCGTTGTTTTGTGAGCATTGCGCACGGTGGCTCGCCCGCGTCCAACCGCTGGCCGCCGCCGGTAGCACGATGACCCGACTCGTTTTCAACGGCGCGCTGAGCCGCCTTCGCCACCCGACGCGACGCGGCATCGCGCTGACACTCGTCGCATTGCCGGCACTCTGCCTGCTGTACGTGCTTGCGCTCGTGCCGCTTACGCCGGGCATCGGCGACATCCGCAAAGCTCGCGTTGATCGGCCAGCGTTGATCGTGTCGGCCGATGGCAAACTGCTCGATGAGTTCAAACCGCTCAATCGTGCATGGGTGTCGCTCAGGCAGATCTCGCCATACATGGTGGATGCATTGATCGCGACCGAAGACCGCCGCTTCTATGAGCATCACGGCATCGACTGGAAGCGCATCGCGTCGGCCGCGCTGCATACGGTCTCCGGCGACCGGCAAGGTGGCTCGACGATCACTCAGCAGCTCGCGCGCAACCTGTATCCCGACGAAATCGGCCGCGCGCCGACCCTCACGCGCAAGCTAAGGGAAGCGATTACGGCGTTCAAAATCGAAGCCGTGTACAGCAAGGATCAGATCCTCGAGACGTACCTGAACACGGTGCCGTTTCTGTACAACGCCTACGGCGTGGAAATGGCCGCACGCACCTACTTCGGCAAATCTGCCGATCAGCTAGACATACTTGAAAGCGCGACGCTCGTCGGCATGCTGAAGGCCAACAGCGCCTACAATCCTGTGCTCAATCCCGAGCGCGCGTTGCAGCGACGAAACACAGTGCTCGGGCAGATGAACAAGTACGGGAAGCTCAAGCCCGATTCCTACACCTGGCTGAAGCGACAGCCGCTCAACGTCAATTTCGAGTTGCAGACCGCGCCACCCGGCGCCGCGCCGCATTTTTCGGCGCAATTGCGCAAGTGGCTGATCGCATGGGCCGATCGCAACGGCTACAACATCTATGCCGACGGGCTGGTCGTGCGCACGACCATCGATTCGCGGCTGCAGGCAATGGCGACGCAGGCGATGGACTGGCAGGCGAACCAGTTGCAATGGATCGCGAACGGCGCATGGAACGAACGCACGGGTTGCTGGCCGGGCAATGACCTGTTCCAGACATTCATCCGGCAGACGCCCGACTATCGCGCTGCACGCGATGCTGGTCAATCGGATCAGGTCACTCTCAGGAAGCTCGCTACGAACCCCACGTTCGTCCGTGCGCTCTGCCAGAGCAAGACGCAAATCCAAGCGGGTTTTGTCGCGATCGATCCACGCAACGGGGATATCAAGGCATGGGTTGGCAGCCGCAACTTCAGGGACGAACCTTTCGATCACGTGCAGCAGGCCCGACGTCAGCCGGGTTCGACGTTCAAACCGTTCGTCTACGGCGCGGCCTTCGCGGATGGCGCGCGGCCAAGCGATACGATAGTAGACCGGAACGTCGCCATTCCGCTGACAGGGCATGCGATCTGGCGGCCTACCGACGCGGAGCCGCCCACCGGACGACCGATGACGCTGCGCGACGCGCTAGTGTATTCGCGCAACCGCGTCACCGCTCAGCTCATGCAAAAGGAACGCCCCGAGAAGGTCGCACGGCTCGCGCACGCGATGGGTGTGCGAGTGAGTCCGCTCGAAGCGGTGCCTTCGCTTGCGCTCGGCACGAGCCCCGTCACGCTCAAGGAAATGGTATCGGCGTACAGTACGATCGCGAACCGTGGCGCCTATATCGAACCGCGCATGGTCACGCGCATCGAGGATCACGACCGCAAGGTGCTCGCCGAATTCGCGAGCGCATCGCCGGAACAGGCGCTGCCCGCCAACGCAGCGCAAACGCTCGTCGACGTGATGCGCGACGTCGTTAGCCGGGGCACCGGCGCGGGCATCCGGACGCGCTTCGGGATTCGCGCCGACGTGGCCGGCAAGACGGGAACGACGCAGGAAAACACGGATAGCTGGTTCATCCTGATGCATCCGCAACTGGTCGCGGGCGCATGGGTGGGTTTTGACGATGGACGTGTGACGCTCGGCAACTATTGGGGCGAGGGCGCGCACAGCGCCCTGCCGATGGTGGGCGCGTTCTACGACATGGCGCTGCGCGCGAGAGTTATCGATCCAGATGCGCAGCTCGGCCCCGAGACCCGGCCTCCTCGCGCGGTCCATGAGCGACGGCATCGACACTTTCTCTTCTGGAGCTTCTGATGTCGTCGCTGGCGGACGCCGCATCGCAATCCACGCCGGCCGACAGTAGAGGACGGACCGTTTTCTCGATCCGGATCGCTTGACTGAAGCCTGCACCCGGGATCGCGCAAGCTTGGCGCCATGCGATATTGAGACGATGCGTTGCTCGCTACGAGCAAGGCTCTGTTTGCACTTGCTGACTAAACTCGGACGCCGACGATTGTCGCAGCCGTTGCTCCGTTATCCGCAAAAATTTTGCTATGGCCGAGGAACGGGCATCCGGCCGCTATTCGGGGCATCCTTGCTATGCGCGATCCCGGCGGCGGCGCTCCGAACGGCGTCTCCGTGGACCTGGCCACGGAGCTCGCGCAGCGGCTCGGGCTGCCGCTCGAACTGGTGGTGTTCGATGCGGCCGGCAAGTTGGTAGAGGCGGTGCGCTCGGAATGGGCCGACTTCGGCTTCTTTGCCATCGACCCGCTGCGCGGCCAAGGGATCCATTTATCGATGCCTTATGTGCTGATCGAAGGCAGCTATCTGGTGCGTGAGGATTCCCTGCTCATGGAAAACGGCCAGGTTGACCAGGTTGAGCATCACGTCGTGGTTGGCAAAGGGAGTGCCTATGATCTGTTCCTGATTCGCTAACTGCAGCATGCAAGAGGTCGTCCGCGCGCCGACCTCGACCTCGACCGCTGTCGTGGACACCTTTATCGCGGAAGGAGCGGAGGTGGCTGCGGGCGTAAGGCAGAAACTCGAGGCGGATGCGGGACGCGTGGCCGGCCTGCGCTTGCTGCCTGGACGGTTCATGGTCATCCGGCAGGCGATGGGCCTACCTGATCGTGTTGGTCCGATCGCATTTGAATAGCTCGCGGCCTTCGTCAAGGACATGATCGATAGCGGATTCGTCAGCGCGGCGCTCGCCCGGCACGGCATCCTTGGGGCAGCAGTGGCGCAAGTCGATGAAATGTAGCCACACACGGGGCATTCGTCCCTTCAACTGCATGCATGAGCTGCCTCTTCGAGTTCAACTATGAATCGGGGAGGGCCGTGCGCTGACGCATCGGATAAGCCGGTGGCGAGCCGCTTCCCATTGCCGGCCTTGGCGCGGCTGGCCAGACGGCGTGATCGGCGTCACCTGCCGACTGTCAAGGCTCATAGCCCCCCCACTGCTGCGCCGGTTTCACGCGCCCGGCAAGAAGAAGTCGGCCCGACCGAGGCAGGCTGGGCCTCAGAGGATCGCAGCAACAGGATCAGGCGGAAGTCGAAGTCTTCTTCGAGGCGGCACGATCCGTCACGCAGACTTGCTCTGCGGCATTCGTTGCCACGGTTGCGGCGGCCTGGGTATTGGATTCAGCAATTTCCACGGCTTGCGCCGCGGCCTTCTCCAAAGACTCGTAGGCATTGTCGGCGGCAATAATAGCCGACATCACGATCGCCATGGCCGATTCCGTGCCGGCCGGCGCATTCTTGGCGAAGTTGTCGACAGTCTCTCGCAGCTTCTGTGAGCCCTCAGTCAGCATAGCGATTGCCACTTTGGCGAGCTCTTTCTGGGTTTCCGATGTGATCTCATAGAGGTGGCGGGCGTAAGCCATAGCCTTCTCGCCGGCCGGCTGTACCAGCGACGCGTGGACCTCAAGCAGATCCCGCGGCTCTTTGGCAGAGAGCGCGCGCTTGGCGCCGTCCAGATTTTCCGTCAGAGCCGTCTTCGCGACCCGCATATTCAACTCAAGGAACTTCTCAAAGCCTTCGATCGCCTTGGATGTCAGTCTATACCGGGATTCGAGATTGGATTGATGCACCGCCAAAATTTGTTCCTGAGTAAGGATCACGCTGGTCTCCGATGGTGAATGATTAATTGCTCTACCGACACGCGTTGGGACGCTCAGTCGTCTCCACCTAAAAAGGTCGGGGGACTGATGGTGAATCGCGTGTGAGGTAGTTCTCTACGCGCTCCCGCAATAKGGAGTCGCAGAAGGGGGCACGGTGTCGCTAACGAACCATGTTCCGTCCCCGTCGATCATTGCATGTGCTGCCCGCCGTTGATCGCAATATTGGATCCGGTAATGTAGCCCGCGTCCTCGGAGCACAGATAGGCAACGAGGGCTGCCACTTCCTCCGGCTTGCCAAGGCGCCCCATCGGAATCTGAGGCAGGATCTTTGTATCCATGATCTCCTGCGGCACGCCGGTGACCATCTTGGTCGCCAAGTAACCCGGAGAGATCGTGTTGACCGTCACCCCCTTGCGAGCCACCTCTAGCGCGAGCGACTTTGTGAACCCATGCATGCCCGCCTTCGCGGCCGCATAGTTGGTTTGTCCGAATGCACCCTTCGAACCATTGATGGACGAGATATTGATGATGCGCCCCCATCCCCGCTCCACCATGCCTTCACACAGAGGCTTGGTCACGTTGAACACCGAATCCAGGTTGGTGCGAATCACGGCGTCCCAATTGACCTTGTCCATCTTCTTGAAGGCCATGTCGCGGGTAATGCCGGCGTTATTAACCAGGATGTCGACCTGGCCGACCTCGGCAAGAATCTTTGCCATCGTTGCCTGGCAGGCATCGTAGTCCGCCACGTCTAGCGCGTACGCGCGGAAATTGCGGCCGGCAGCTTCCATGGTGGCTAGCCAGTTGTGCACATTCGGGTTCCCTGGCGTGTGAGTCACGACCACGTCGTAGCCGGCGTCGTGCAGCCTGAGGCTGAGAGCCTCCCCCAAACCGCCCATACCGCCAGTCACCAATGCAATTCGTTTCGTCATCCTGCTTGTCTCCGTCAAAGTTTGTATGACCCCTATCTTCCGATCGTGCCGATTCTGTGTTCGGCTTTCGACTACCACCACCACGTATGCACATGGCACTAGCAAATAGCGCTGCCGCGCTAGGCTGGCGCGGATATTTTTCCGTTTCGTATTATTGTTTGGTGCACCGAATGGCTAGATACCGGCTTAGCCGGACAACTCTCTTTTGGGGTGGGCTCACCACAACCTGGAGGTAAGGCGCGCGAGCCAACCGCGCAACTCATCCGCGCGAATGTCTTGAAACTTACCGCAGAGAACCAGGGCGAGATCCGACTGAAGCGTCTCGAGCATGGCTGCGGCGTCGGACAAGGTAATGCCTGCGGCTCTCATACATACCGTCATCTCCTTCACGATTTCCGCTTTTAACGGAATTTCCTCGGCGTCCGCGAAGCCAAGCAGCGCGTAGACATTGGTCGTCCCATACTCGAATCGAAACATGTGGAACCTCTTATCTTGTTGCTCTTCAACATGGCCCTAGAGCGTCGATGCGCCAATTTGGTGCGGGCTGAGGGCAGGATTATTGATGCATACATTTGATAAGACAATCGGGTAAACACTAGGACACTGATGACCACAGGTAGTCCGCGGACCGAAAGCAATTTCATCATCTCGTAACAAGGACAAG
This sequence comes from Cupriavidus sp. 05N39, assembly GCF_056397325.1. Lineage (NCBI taxonomy): Bacteria > Pseudomonadati > Pseudomonadota > Betaproteobacteria > Burkholderiales > Burkholderiaceae > Cupriavidus > Cupriavidus sp. 05N39. The sequence continues at coordinate 9,230 of NZ_JBFTNE010000124.1, read as the reverse complement.
GGGCTAGAGGCAGCCAATCCAGTCGGGCGAATCCTCCAAAAGTTGCGAGGAGGGCGTATTTTCGCGACAGCCTGCGAAGACTGAGTACAAGGGGGAGCGGACGAAAGAACCAGAGCGAGACCGGGGCATCGGTCTGGTCCTGCGCAGCGGCGCACGGTGTCTAGGTCCACCCGATCCGATGCCGTTCCTGTATGGCCTCGTACCGCGCATCGTCTTCGGTGTAGGCAGAGGTTGGTGGTGAAGACGGAGGCATGCCCGAAGTTGTCGCGCACAAAGCGCAGGTCAACCTGCTGGTCGGTCATACGCGACCCCGCCGTATGGCGCAACCGGTGCGCCGAAGTGCTGGCGAGTACCTGGCCCCGCTTCCCCACTCGGGGCCACGCGAGTGAGATAACAAGCCGTGGTCATATGGTACCCAAGACTCAATGCGTCCCCGCCTGGCATCCGCCGGCCATGGTCCCCCTGAACTTTTGTTCAAAATGCGAACAACTATTATCGAGTCTTCGTGGCCAGACCCGCTCACGCCGGCAGTTCTCAACTGTGGCGAGTCACAGAGGGTGCAGTCAGGGAAATACCGGATGCCTTTAATTTCCGCCGGAAGAGGGCTGGCGTGATAACCTGCTGGTCTGGCGCGATAGCCGCCAAATGAGTCCTTCGCTGCAGTGCCGCATGCCGGTAACAGCATCGTGTGTGTCATCACTGAAGAAAGCAAGTTACAGCAAACGTAGTGCCCTTATCTAGGAGACACTGATGCTGAGTCCTCACGAACTCGCGACGCTGATGCTGGTGAAGAACGCTATTGACACAGTCGAACTTGATCCCGCCGATTTTAATGCCTTGCTCGAACGGGAACTTGCAACCCGGGAGCGTGTCTCACCGGGACGCCATCGTGCTCTGATCACAATTAATGGCCATGTTCTTCTCAAGGCTATGCAGCGGGACGGGCGTGGTGGTCATTAGCGCGAGCTTTAGTTTTAAAGACAGCTTCGCGGTTGGAAGTTTTCCTCATATTGCGTACGGCCTATTGTCTTGAATTTCCTCTGGACCGCAGGCGACAACTCTTACCAGTATTCTCTTGCGGACAGAATCCGCTGTCATTTGATTTCATGAGAGCAATACAATCAGTACCTAACGAGACAGTCCGGCGTTCAAGTCGGGGCACAAACTCGGAGCCGCTGGGGGCGGGCCGTCTATTTGTGTCTGGCAGCAGAGAGTCAGCGGACAAGCAAGCCGCGATCTTGTGGGTCCGAATGCAGATGGTCCGAAACAGCATTTCCTTCGACGACCTTATTCGTGCTGGGTGTTTTGAGGATGCTACCAAACTGCGGGAGGTGCGCTACCGGAGTGCGGATGGTCGCGTTTGGGACGGTAATGGCGAACTGCCAGATTGGCTGCAGAGGGCGGTGAATGCAGGGCAGAGCGTCGAACATTTCCGAGTGAAATAGGTTTCTCGTACCCACATTAGTAATTGGTGGGCATCGTCAGCGGAAATAGTGACCGTGAGGCCGCCAAGGTCATGATCAACGATGCTCGGCAGGCCGTTGAGGATCCAGGCACGGTGCTCACGCTCGGTGCAGACAAGGGCTATGACGCAGCGGAGTTCGTCGAAGCGTGCCTGAGGACGAGGGTCATGCCGCATGTGGCGCAAAATACCAACGGGCGACGCTCTGCAGTGCCCAATCCGATTGCCGCCAGCGCAGGCTATGCGATCTCTCAGCAAAAGCGAAAGCTGATCGAGCAAGGCTTCGGCTGGGCCAAGACGGTGGGTGGCATGCGTCAGGTGATGGTGCGCGGATTGAGGAGAGTTGACCAGATGTTTGTGTTGACGATGGCCGCTTACAACCTCGTGCGCATGCGATCGCTGGGACAAATCCGCCTGCAGCAGCGATAAAGGGACAAAAGCGGGCGGGAAACAGGCGTCAGGCGGTCGAAAAGCCGACGAAGTTACGCCTGAGTTTCAGAATGTGGAAAAAACAGAGTCGTCGTCGCGCGAGCGGGGAAACCCGCGCGTTGCGCGGGACGTATTTCAGCAGCCTGTTAAGGCAAGCCGGAAGCGGCATCGCCTATTGCGCGATACCGAGGTGTCCATGCGATATTCGTGGTTAGGCTGCCATGGCTGAAACTATCAAGCGAACGACAAGTTGCTCCCACAAACTTGCGAGATACGTGTACTTGTCTCTACCAGACACGAGATAGCCTTGGCTTTGATACGCTGCACATCAGGGCTTGCGCCGATCAACGTCAGACAGGCAGCCGCCTCGTTCTGAACATCCAGTATCGGGGCACTGATTGCTGACAGGCCTGGAATCAGGACCGATTCGGCTTCGTCGTATCCTCGCTTGCGGATCTTCTCAAGATGCTCGAGCAATTTCGCTGGCGGCTGCTCGAGATTACGGGAGACAGCCAGCTCGATCAGATCATTCCTGACCTGCTCAGGTGTGAATGCCAGCAATACTCGTCCGGTCGCAGAATTGGTCAACTGGAATGTCGAGCCAACCGACAGCGTGGTGATAAACGGAACAAAACTGCGCTCCCAACGAACGATGGTCGGGCCGCGATCCCCCAGGACGCTGAGCAGTGCAGGAAGTCCCGTACTGGCTACCAGTTGCGGCATGGCTTCGCTTGCAAGGCGCAGATGATCGACACGCGCCAGCGCCGAAGCGCCTATGCGAACCGCGGTAGGTCCCAGGTCATAAAGACCGGTGATTTCATTCTGAACCGCCAGGCCGCTCGCCATCAGACTCGCCAGATAGCGGTGCGCGAGACTATTTGGCATGCCGATGGCGCGCGCCAGGTCACGCAAGGGCGTCGCCTTTCCTGCGTTGACAAGGGCGAGGAGAACTTCCGTTGCCTTGTCAGCCGACTGAATGCGGCGCCGCCCTCGGCCTTTTTTCGCGCTGTCGCATTGCCCAGTCAAGCATCATCGCGAAAAAAATCAAATTTTATATGGTTGGTCCAGAATATAAGGTGAGCGGAAAATGCCAGCACAACCAATAGAGTCCGACAGAGACCAAGCACTGATGCGTGCCGTCGACTCCATCATTACATCCACCGACACAAGCGTCTCAGTTATCCGGAAGGCAGCTGATTCCGACCGGCCGCTTACGCAGCTTCGCGAGCTGCTGCTCAGTATTGCGCAAGACGATGATGGAGCCGGTGGATGTCTCCTAATGAATGCGTCCTCGGAGCTAGGCTTGCATAACGCCCGAGTACAACAGTTGGTTCGCTCTGGCCTTCAATCAATCCTGAATCCGTTTGAATTGCTCGTGATTTCGGGGCAACTTTCCGGTACGTTTAAATCGGATATTGAGCCGGCTGAGAGTGCGCTCGCGGTTGTGGCCACAATTGCAGGGCTACGCGCGGTTGCCAAGGCCGGGTTCTCCGCGTCCCAACTGGCACCTGTTATCGAGAACCTAATCGCTGGCCTGGCGCACGACACTTCGGTTAAGCAATAGTGTCTCAGCTGCCGAACCAGTCCTCGACATAGGTCGGGCCTTCACCGGCTAACGGACGCGGACCGCAACACTCGCTGTACTTCATCCCTCATTTTCACTAGATTTCCAAGTACCCTCGGGCTTGGGAGTGCCAGACATGTCGGCTACTGCGTTAGCGGTGCACCGCACTCCGGTCAGAAGCTGTTCACGCAGCTCCGGCTTGTTCCAGATGGTCGTGGCTTTGCTTGCATCTGACAGGCCAGTCTTTTGAGCAGTCGCAACGGAAAATGGCGAATCGAAGGGCAGCTTCTCGCTACACGCAAGCTGAATAATGGGCTGCACATTCATTGCGCGGCATCACTTCTCCTGACCATTGGAAGACTCCAGGAGTAGCGCAGCGCGAGGGCGCGGATGGCGAAACAAATAAAGGCTCCGAACCAGGGAGTGACCGCGAGCCTCCACTCCATGAGTTGTCCAAGCACCTGGATGGCTGCCCCGACCAGCGCTGCAACGGCGTAGATTTCCTTATCGAGGATAATGGGCACGCGGTTGAGCACCACATCTCTCGCCACGCCGCCACCAACAGCGGTCAGCATACCGAGAATGATGGCAACCTCGACACCATGGCCGAACTGGAGCGCCTTGTGCGCGCCAATGACGGCGAAGAAGCCTAGCCCAAGCGAATCAAAAAAAACGATAGGATGCTTGAGATGGTCAATAATTGGGCGTGCCCAAATTGCAATCGCTGACGCGAGCGCCGATGTGGCGAGGTATCGCCAATCCGAAATGCCGACCGGCGGTAGAGCACCAAGGCACAGGTCGCGAATCACTCCACCGCCACAAGCGGTCAGATGGCTGATGGCCAGCACGCCAAACAGGTCAAGCCGTCTCTGCTCGGCGGCGAGAGCGCCGCTGACCGCGAATGCGAAGGTACCCAGCAGGTCAACCAATACGAACAGGTTATGTTCCATCATGCCTGTGAAGGAGTGCAGAGCCAGGCCGAGGTGGCGGTGAGCATTGCGTGCAGGCCAGTTTCCAGCGTCGGATTAATGACCGGTGCAAACTTTGGGGAATGATTGCTCGGTATCTTATTCATCTGCTTCGCTGCTTTGGCTTGTGCATAGACGTCAGGGTCGGTCCCTCCGATGAACCAGAAGACGTAGGGCACATTCCAGGTTCGACCGAAGACGCTGAAATCTTCACTGGCCGAGGCGGGTGCTGCTTCGTAGGCCTTGTCGCCAAACTGGGCCTGGAAAGCATCGGCCACCTGACGCGTGGCAGTGGCATCGTTCTCGGTTAGGGGGTATTGGCTGAGCGTGGTGAACTCCGGCGGTCGCTCGGCGTTGGACGCATCGCACTCCGCGCAGCAGATTCGCTTGATGGACGCCAGCATGTACTCGCGCACGTCTTCGTCGAAGGTGCGCATATTCAGCTTGATGGTGGCCTCGTCGGGGATGATGTTTTCTTTGGTACCTGCCTGCAGCGAACCAATGGTCAGCACTGCGTTATCCATCGGCGAAATTTCACGCGAGACGATGGTCTGCAGGCGCAGCGTCGTGGAAGCAGCCATAATGACCGGGTCAATGGAAGTCTGCGGCTGCGAGCCATGCGAGCCGCGTCCGTACAGCTTGATTTTCAGGCTATCTCCCGCCGACAGAATGACCCCCTGGCGGTAGCTGACCGTGCTGCTAGGCCCCACCATGACGTGCTGGCCCAAAATAATGTCTGGCTTGGGGAAGCGTTCAGCGCCCCAGTCGTCAACCATGCTGCGGGCACCGCGTCCTACCTCTTCTCCAGGTTGAAATACCACCATGACTGTGCCCTTCCAGGCATTGCGGTGCTCGGCAAGGACGCGCGAAACTCCCATCAGCCAAGTCACGTGCATATCATGCCCGCAAGAATGGGCCACGTCGACTTCGACGCCGTCTTCATCTTTGCTCTTGACCGTACTGGCGTAAGGCAAGCCGGTGTTTTCGGCCATGGGCAGCGCGTCCATATCTGCGCGGAGCATCACCGTGGGGCCCTCACCATTGCGCAATACCCCAACGACACCTGTGATTCCTACTGCCCGCGTCACTTCGTAGCCCAACGCCTCAATAAAGTCTGCCGCGACCTTTGCGGTTCGGACCTCCTGCATTGACAACTCAGGGTGCTGATGAAGGTCCTTGTAGATTGTTTCAAGTTCCGCCAGCAGCTTGTCGCTGCGGCCCTCCAACGCTTGGACGAGTGCGTTCATGGAAAATCTCCAGCTTGAACTGGCTAGTATGCCTCACATATTGTTGCGATGAGAGCTTCGCTACGAGGTGCTTCGTTGGCACGACTACACGTGCGATGCGGAAAGAGTGACGTAATTTCACCCTTCCTCACGAAGTCTTCATCGACCCCGTGCACTATTGCTCGACAAACGCGAGGGCAGCGGTGAGCCGGCGATGCCCCTCCAGTCGACTACACATGACCTTATAGTCGTGGCTTGTCGTCTTCTGAAGTTTCTCATGCGGCACATGGGTCGAGCGGTGGCTGGCAGACAGCGGCGAGATTTCGAGGCGGGCCGACTCCCTGCGGACAGAAATAGATACAAAATCCTGGGACCAAGCGATACTGTCTTTCGGTGGGTAATGCATTCATATGAGGGAGAGCGACGTCAACGATGACGCGGCCCAAACGTTTATGAGAGCTAGGCAAATTGCCTTATAAATTCTGAGGAGGGGTATCGTGATGAAAAGATTCTGTGCGGTAGCCATTGCAGCGCTCTTTTCGGTAGGTTTTGCTTACGCTCAAACTGCCGCGCCTGGGGCAGCCACCAAGCCTGCAACGTCCGCCGCCGCTCCAGCGGCTTCTTCGAACTGCGAAGCGAAGGCGGTTGACAAAAATGGCAAGCCGCTAGCTGGGGCCRCGAAAGCTTCCTCTATCAAGAAGTGCGAAAGTGGCAACAAAGGCGACGCGTCAGCCTCCTGTGAAGCCAAGGCCGTTGGGAAGGACGGTAAGCCACTCGCCGGTGCTGCAAAGACGTCATTCATGAAGAAGTGCGAGGCCGAAGCCGGCAAATAATCTCGCATTTGAGAAAAGGCCGGCCACGCGCCGGCTTTTTATGCCTCTCCGCTGTTGATTTGCACCGAATTCTTACCCAGGGAACGCGGTAATTTGCATCGAATGTTGACCCACGTATAGAACACTGTCCTGCTCGGGAACTGCACGTTGAGACCGCGAATCTCCAGCGGCGACGGCGAGGCTCCTGCGTTGCCATGGGTGTCGGCGTGGGCGGCAGCAGTGGGTGGCGAGTCAGCATGGCCGTCATTCCGCGAAGGGGAATGTGTTAAGTGAACCATGCACGTATTGCAGCATGCAGCCCCGCAGCCTTCCCACGAATTTTTGCGTAAATACTTACTCGGTTTTGCGTTTGCGTTTGGCGGGCGAGTGCGCTAGCGGAGGCGTGCCGATGCGGCGGGGCTGATTGTTAATGGATCAGTAAAGCGTCCGCGGGATCGCGGCCTGAGCATGGCGCCATAGCTAGCTGTTGCGTGGGGTGCAAAGTGCACGGGCCCTGTTCGCTGGCGGACAGAGTCGAGCGGAGCAAATTCTGYGGATGCCCGCCGCTCAGGGCCGGCACCCGTCATCTGGGTTGTGCAGGAGAACCCTGTAATGGCCGCTCGCTTGTGGCAGTCGTCTCGCCTCTTCTTCTGGATGCGCATGCGTCTTATCCCTTCGTGAAGATTTCCAGAAAGTGCTTGCTCGGATCCTCGAAATAGATTCTGCGGCAGCCACCGTCCGTGCTGACCTCGCCGGGGCGGCGGCGGTATGGGTCTGACCAGCACATCAGGTTGCGCGCGCGGATTCGGGCGAGGCTTTGCTCGAATTCACCGTCGCTGATCAGAAAGGCCTAGTGCTGCAGGGCAACATCGCCTTCCGCGTCCATGAAGTCCAGGGTGACATCATTGTCCAGCCGTACGGCGAGAAACGGCCCGAAGGGCACGGCTGCGGGACGTCCGAGGATCTCGCAGAGGAAGTCGGCGGACACCTTCTTGTCACGAGAAAAGACGATGGTGTGGTTGAGCTGGATGGCCATGTCGCAATCTCCGGGAAGGGGTATGTGCAAGGACCGGCATGCGAGCCGGCCGGGAACGGCCAACCAGCCGTCACGCGGAGGCTGACGCGCGCCACCGTCGCAGGGTACATGGATTTCGCCGCGCCGGGCGGGCGTCACCGGCCAGGCGCCATGCGGCCGACGTCTCCGCGATGCCGGCGTGAATGGGCGGCGAGGTGACGCTGGATGCCAGAAGCAGTATGCCCGTAGCCTCGCGCCCTGCGGCGTCGACCACGTCGGCATGCCGTTCGGCCTGCAGGCGGTCGGGTGCGTTCTGAGGATGGCCACGAGCAAGGACCTGAAGAAATCGCTTCCGTGGTCAGCACCTTGCATGGCCTGCCGCCCAACGTGGAGCACATTCACCTCGTGGTATCGCAGACTACTTCGGGTAGGGACATATCCGCTACCCGCGCGTAGAGATCGGCACACCTATTTCGGCATTATTGCGTGGGCAGTCTGCCGACTGATGCTGGTGCGGCGTGGCTTTGCCCATCAGGATCGGCTGGAAGAACACCGCGCCGACCAATGTGCACATCAACGACAGCGTCAGCAGCTTTCCCATACTGGCGGTGCCGCTATGGTGCGACAGCCACAGGCTGCCGAAGGCGGTAGCAGTAGTGGCCGCGCTGAGCAGAACCGCAAGTGTCAGGTTCGATTGCAGCAGGCGTGTTTTGCCGGCGCGCCACGCAATCACATAGTAGATTTTGAAGGCCACACCGATACCAAGCAACAAAGGCAATGCGATGATATTGGCGAAATTCAGTGCGATGCCGAACACCACGCACAACTCCAAGGCTACCGTGGCGGAAACCAGCAGCGGCACCAGCGTCAGCAGCACGTCAGTAAGGCGACGCAGTGTGATCCAAAGCAGCACCGTGATCGAGAGCAAAGCCCAGGCCCCGGCCTGGGCGAAGGCGCCGAGGATAGTATCGGCCGAGCCCCGCACCGAAATCGGCCCTCCTGCTGCCGTAGGCTCGACGCGCAGAATGGTGTCGATGAAATGGTCTAGCGCAGCCGCGCGTGCGGGACTGTCCGCGCATGGCAGACGCGGACTCAAAGTGACAAGGGCACGGCCATCCGGCGTGATCCAGTCGCGCACCAGGTCGTGTGGCAGCGATCTGCCGATCGATCGGCTGCGCCTGCAAGGCGCGCTGCAGGTCGGCCAGCGCCAAGCGCAGTGGCAGGGCCAGTGCTTGTTCCGCGCGATCGCGGGTAGTAGCATCGGCAGCCGCGAGCTGGCGCAGCGCCTTGGCCAATCGGACACTTTCTGCCGCGCCTGGGCCGGGATGGTCTTCGGATGCAAGCGGCAGCAGCCTAGCCAGGCTCTTAAGCGCATTGACGCGCAACACGTCGCTGGCCGGACTGGCTGCGCTTTGGGTCAGCACCGGCGTCAGGCTCGAAGGGGCATCGGCTATGAGCTTCAGCTTGGCCGGCTGATCGGTTGGTATGAAACTCTGCAGTGTGACCACGCGAGCCACCTCAGGCAAGGCCCCCAACTGCGCCGCAGAGGCCTCTGCGGCCGCCAGCGAGGGTGCGATCAAGCTGACATCGTCCATGCTGACCTGGGTGTTACGTCCCGGGCTATTTGAGGAGCGGCGTCGCGAGCTATTCGAGGTGAGACGTCGGCAATCGTCGCGGGTTGCCGGAGGCGCAGAGCAACTCCGGCGTAGCGTGAGATGGAATGAGGCGAAGTCCGAGAATCGTCGCACGATGAA
>NZ_JBFTNE010000123.1:0-18114 GCF_056397325.1 Cupriavidus sp. 05N39 | reverse complement strand
GGCAAAAAGAGCGGCCGGGGGCCAAACTCGCATCGCCTTAAGGCGATACTCAAACATGGCCCCCTCTTTTCCGCTCTTTTTGCCTGCCGACGAGGCGCCCCATACGGCAAGGTAAACCTTGACGGCTCGCTTCGCATCGCGGGACTGTGTTTGCCGCCCCTCGGGCGGTAAACACGGCTACAACCTGAAGGTTTGAGTCGGCCATGGGTTTGCTCCCCTCTCCCRCTTGYGGGAGAGGGGCCGGGGGAGAGGGCGGCGTTTGCAAGAGCGGGTCCGCCAAGTAACGATTGGTAGCCGTGTGGAGCGCCCCAAGGGCGGGCCACACCGTCCCGCGATGCGAAGCGAGCCGTGTGGGTGTACCGGCCGTATGGGGCGCCTCGGGATCCGGCGGAAAGAGCGGAAAAGAGGGACCCATGTTTGAGTATCGCCTTAAGGCGATGCGAGTTTGGGTCCCGGCCGCTCTTTTCGCCGGATCCCGAGGGGGTGTCGCCCCATCCGGCGCGCCTTTTTTGCCTACTTTTTTGGCAAGACAAAAAAGTAGGTCGCCCCCCGCAGGGGGGTGAAACCGCCTTTGACTTTAGGCTTTTGAAGTTGAAGTTGAAGTTGAAGTTGAAGTTGAATTTAAGCCCTCCTGAAGCCAGAGATCCTTTGACTTAACCCAAAACACCCCAATATCCCCCGGTACCCAGAGCCAAACCAAATTCCGCCAAACGGCAAAGAAACCACCCACCCCCAAACCGGCTCCAACAAGCCAAGCCCCCGAACAACCCTGTATCCCCATCATGCCCATCTTCCCCACCCTCCCTGAATGGCTATCCCATCTCGAATCCGCCCATCCGGTGGGCATCGACATGGGCCTGGCGCGTATCACCCGCGTCAAGGAAGCCCTGGGGCTGCGCATTGATGCCGTGGTGTTCACCGTCGGCGGCACCAACGGCAAGGGCTCCACCTGCGCCATGCTGGAGCGCATCCTGCTGGAGGCCGGCTACAAGGTGGGTTGCCATACCTCGCCGCACCTGATTTCGTTTAACGAGCGCGCCCGCATCAATGGCGAGTTCGCTACCGATGCGCAACTGCTGCCGCATTTCGAGGCGGTGGAGCGCGCGCGCACCAGCTTTGCCGATCCGGTGAGCCTGACGTATTTCGAGTTCACCACGCTGGCGATCATCCATGCCTTCGCCGCGGCAGGGCTCGACGCGATGATCCTGGAGGTGGGGCTGGGCGGCCGGTTGGACGCGGTGAACGTGATCGATACCGATTGCGCCATCTTGACCAGCGTGGACATCGACCATACGCAGTACCTGGGCGACACGCGCGAAAAGATCGGCTACGAGAAGGCCGGTATCTTCCGTCCCGGCGTGCCGGCCATCGTGGCGGACCCGATGCCGCCGAAGTCGGTGATCGAGCATGCCGAGGCCATCGGCGCGGACCTCTGGCTGGTGGGCCGGGATTTCCAGCATCAGGCTGCCAAGGGCCAGGAGCGCCAGCAGTGGGACTGGAGCGGCCGCGAGCGCAAGCTCAACGGGCTGGGTTATCCGGCCCTGCGAGGCGCCAATCAGTTGCTCAACGCCTCGGCCGCGCTGGCGGCGCTGCAGGCCATGCGTCCGCGCCTGCCGGTCAGCGCGCAGGAAGTGCGCAACGGGCTGGCCTTCGTCGAACTGCCGGGGCGCTTCCAGGTCATGCCGGGACGCCCGGCGGTGATCCTGGATGTGGCGCACAATCCGCACGCAGCCGCCACGCTGGGGCAGAACCTCGAGAACATGGGCTTCTTCCGCTACACCTATGCGGTGTTCGGCGCGATGGAGGACAAGGATATCGCCGGCGTACTGCGCCATCTGGCCGACAAGGTCGACCACTGGTGCCTGTGCGACCTGCCGACGCCGCGTGCGGCCAGCGCGGCGGATCTGCTGGAGAAGCTGGAGGAGGGCGGTTTCCATCCCGGCCCCGATGCTACGGCGGCCTGCTTTCCCAGCCCGGAGGCGGCTTACCGGGATGCCCTCGGCAGAGCGACCGAGGATGATAGAATTCTGGTCTTCGGATCGTTCTACACCGTGGCGGGCGTGATGGCATATCGCGCTACCCGGGCAAATTGAGTCGCGCGGCCGCCGGGCAGTTTTCCGGGGCTAACACCGGGGCAAATCGCCGCGCAATCTGAGCGACAATTTCAACGGCCGGTTTCCGGCCGTCGCACCGAACCAATCTATGGGCCTGCTTTCGCTGTTTTCTTCCCGCAAGGGCAACGCCCCGGCACCGGAGCGCACTCGCCGCTCGCGTTCGGATCCGGGTGCAGGCATCGCTTCGTCGCGACGCCTGGCCGAGGAGTACGCAGACGACACGCTCGACCYGGAATTCCCGCAGAAGCAGCGGGCGCGCCGGCGCCTGATCGGCGCCGTGGTGCTGACGGCAGCTGCCGTCATCGTGCTGCCGATCGTATTCGAGACCCAGCCAAGGCCAGTCGTCGACAATATCTCGGTAAAGATCGATGGTGGCCCGGGCGGGGCCGGCGGCAAGGTGAAGCCCGATGCCCGCAAGGCGGATCCGTTGCCGCCCGCGCCGCAATCCAGGCTCGACAGCCAGGCGCTCGATGCCGGCGAGGAACTGGTTGCCGATGCGGCACCGGCCAAGCCTGCCGTCGCGGCAGCGGCGCCTGCCGAGAAGGCCGCGGACAAACCGGTTGTCCGCGCGGATGCCAAGCCCGGCAGCGGCAAGTTCCTGGTATTGATCGGCGCCTTTTCCTCCGAGGTAAAGGCCAAGGAGTGGCTGAGCAAGCTCAAGGCGGGCAAAGTGCCGGCCTACATCGAGAAAAAGACACTGGCCGACGGCGAGCGCGTGCTCTTGCGTGCCGGCCCTTTTTCGGATCGCGATGCGGCTGATGCCGCCGAAAAGCGAGTGCGCGCCGTGGGCCTGACCGCCAAGGTGGTCGAACAGTAATGCCAAGGGCGGGCTGGACCAAACGCCAGCCGCCATACCGGGGCACCGGGGACACCGTATTACGCATGCAGCCGACTTTTTTCGATTACAGCGTTGTTTTCATCCTGATTGCCTCAGGCCTGATCGGCGTGTTGCGCGGGCTGGTGCGAGAGGTGCTCTCGCTGATCGGCTGGGTGGTGGCGTTCCTGGTGGCCTACCATTTCGCGGGTACCGCGGCAGGCTGGATTCCCGAATCGGTACCGGGCGGTCAGCTGGCGCGCAGCGCACTGGGCTTCGGGGTGCTGTTCATCGGCACCGTGATTGCTGCGGCACTTGCCGGTACGGTGTTGGGCCAGTTGCTCGAAAGTACCGGGCTCAAGCCCGCCGACCGCGGCCTTGGGCTGGTGTTCGGGCTTGTGCGCGGCGCACTGGTGGTGATGTTCGTGGTGACTCTGGCCGGGCTCACCAAGCTGCCCGAGGAGGCGTTCTGGCGCGATGCGCTGTCCCGGCCCTACGTGATGGAGGCGATGGAGTCGCTGCGGCCGTGGCTGCCGCCCGAAGTCGCCAAATACGTCAAGACATGACATGAGGCCGGGCAGACCGTCCGGCTGGTAGTACGCAGGCTCTGCCCTACAGGGTGGGGCCGCCCCGATTCAAACGCCTTTCCTGGGAGCTTGGCATGTGCGGTATCGTCGGTGTGGTTTCCTCCACGCCCGTTAACCAATTGATTTACGACAGCCTGCTGCTGTTGCAACACCGCGGACAGGATGCAGCCGGCATCGCTACCGCAAATGGCAGCACCTTCCACATGCACAAGGCCAATGGCCTGGTGCGCGACGTGTTTCGCACGCGCAATATGCGCGGCCTGCCCGGTGCCGCCGGCATCGGCCAGGTGCGTTACCCCACCGCCGGTTCGGCCTCGAGCGAGGAAGAAGCCCAACCGTTCTATGTCAACGCGCCTTACGGCGTGATCCTGGCCCATAACGGCAACCTCACCAACTGGAAGCAGTTGCACGAGGAACTGTTCAGCCGCGACCGCCGCCACATCAACACGCACTCCGATACCGAAGTGCTGCTCAACGTGCTGGCTGACGAGCTGCAACGCGCCAGCAGCGGCCTTGCGCTGGACCCGGCCACGATCTTCAAGGCCGTGGCGGGCATGCACCGCCGTGTGCGTGGCTCGTACGCCATTGCTGCGCAGATCGCCGGCTACGGCATGCTGGCCGTGCGCGATCCGTTCGGTATCCGTCCGCTATGCCTGGGCAGCGTGGAAACGCCGAYCGGCAAGGAATGGATGGTGGCATCGGAGTCGGTGGCACTCGAAGGCATCGGCTACAAGCTCGAGCGCGACGTGGCGCCCGGCGAGGCCATCTTCATCGACCTCGACGGCAATCTCTACACCCAGCAGTGCGCCGATAACCCGGTGCTGACGCCGTGTATCTTCGAGTACGTCTACCTGGCACGCCCGGATTCGTGCATCGATGGCGTGCCGGTGTACGACGCGCGCCTGCGCATGGGCGATTACCTTGCCGAAAAGATTCGCACCGAAGTCTCCGCGGGCGATATCGACGTGGTGATGCCGATCCCCGATTCTAGCCGTCCGGCCGCCATGCAGGTGGCCAACAAGCTGGGCGTGAACTATCGCGAGGGCTTCTTCAAGAACCGCTATATCGGCCGCACCTTCATCATGCCCGGCCAGGCGGTGCGCAAGAAGTCGGTGCGCCAGAAGCTCAACGCCATGGGTGTGGAGTTCAAGGGCAAGAACGTGCTGATCGTGGACGATTCCATCGTGCGCGGCACTACCTCTTTCGAAATCGTGCAGATGGCCCGTGACGCCGGCGCCAACAAGGTGATCTTCGCCTCGGCCGCGCCGCCGGTGAAGTTCCCCAATGTGTACGGCATCGATATGCCCACGCGCAGCGAGCTGGTCGCCTACGGCCGCAGCCACGAAGAGATCGCCAGGATCATCGGCGCCGACAAGCTGGTCTACCAGGATGTCGAAGCGATGAAGCAGGCGGTGCGCGACATCAACCCGGCGCTGAAGGACTTCGATGCATCGTGCTTCGATGGCCGCTACATCACCGGCGATATCGACGAAGCCTACCTGGAGCGCCTGGAAACCGCGCGCAGCCAGGCCGATCGCGACGGCACCGGTGGCCTCGGTGACGGCGAGCGCTCGCAGCTGCACTTGCAGCGCTCGGGCGGTAACGAGTAAGACGCGGCGCACCCGCGGCATACCCGCGGAGTTGACGCAGGGCGGGGCCCGGCCGTAACATTGCCGGGCGTCGATTTGATTGTCAGCTTGCGGACGCGGGTCCTGCCGGAGTTTGGTTCTTATCCCGGAACAGGAAATTGCCCGTCACAGGGAAATGCCCGAAACAGCTAAAGCGGAACACCGGCTTACCGGTTGTGCGCAGCAAAGGCACAATGGCAAGCCGGCTTCCCGCCGCAGCGCGGGGCCTATCCCCAGAACACAAGCAGCCCGTCGATTCGGCCCCCGGCCAATGATCGTACGGGCTTTTTTATTGCTGCCGCCAGTGCGCGGCCAGGCTCACCTCTTACACAGATAACCGCGCGGGTACTACCGCCTCCCCATCATGAACGAACCGCTTCCTCTCGACTCCCTCGACATCGATACGCTCGGCGTGCGCGCCGGCACCATGCGCAGCGAGTTCATGGAGCACTCGGAGGCGATGTACCTGACCTCCAGCTTCTGCTTCAACAGCGCTGCCGAGGCCGCCGAACGCTTCGCCAATTCGGAAACGGGATTTACGTACTCGCGATTCACCAATCCCACCGTGGCCATGTTCCAGAGCCGCCTGGCCGCGCTGGAAGGGGCCGAGGCCTGCATGGCGACCGCGTCCGGAATGAGCGCGATCATGTCGGTGGTGATGTCGTCGATGCAGGCGGGCGACCACCTGGTCAGCTCGCGCGCCATCTTCGGCTCGACCATGACGCTGTTCTCCAATATCTTCGCCAAGTTTGGCGTCGAGACGACCTTCGTCGATGGCACCGACCTGGCGGCTTGGCGCGCGGCGGTCAAGCCGAACACCAAGTTGTTCTTCCTGGAGACGCCGTCCAACCCGTTGACCGAAGTGGCCGACATTGCCGCGGTGGCGGACATCGCCCACAACGCTGGCGCGCTGCTGGTGGTGGATAACTGCTTCTGTTCGCCGGCCCTGCAGCAGCCGATGAAGTTCGGCGCCGACATCGTGGTGCACTCGGCCACCAAGCATATCGATGGGCAGGGCCGCGTGCTGGGCGGCGCGGTGCTAGGCACGCACGATTTCATCATGGGCAAGGTTTTTCCCTTCGTGCGCACGGCCGGCCCCACACTGTCGGCCTTCAATGCGTGGGTGCTGCTAAAGGGCATGGAAACGCTGGCGATCCGCATGGAACGCCACAGCGCCAGCGCGCTGGCGCTGGCCGAGTTCCTGGAGTCGCATCCGGCCGTGGCGCGCGTGTATCACCCGGCGCTGAAATCCCATCCGCAGTATGAAGTCGCCCAGCGCCAGCAGAGCGGCGGCGGTGCCATCGTGTCGTTCGAACTCAAGGGCGAGACGCCGGAGCAGCAGCGCGCCAATGCCTGGCGCGTGATCGACAACACCCGCCTGTGCTCGATCACCGGCAACCTTGGCGACACGCGTACCACCGTGACCCATCCCTACACCACCACGCATGCACGCGTCAGCCCGGAAGCCAAGGCCGCGGCGGGCATCGGCGAAGGGCTGATCCGGCTGGCGGTGGGGCTGGAGTCGGTGGCGGACCTGAAGGCAGACCTGCTGCGCGGCCTGCAGGACTGAGGCAGCCACGGCTGCCGCGATGGCGGCCGTGGCGATAGCAGATAGGCAAGGGCCGCCCAGGCGCCTTGGCGCGCCGGCGCCGCTGCTGTCCACTGGTGAATGCGAGGCGGCCCCGCCAATGCGACAGGATGGCGGTGACCGGCTGGGATGGCAGGACGTTCCCCGGCCGGCGTTCAGCGCAGCAAGCGCCGGCGTAGCAGCATCAGCGCGACCACCAGGGCCACTGCCGCGTAAGCGCCGAGCACAATCAGGTGCAGCGCCAGGTTGTCGATTGGACGCCCGAGCATGATGGGGCGGATCAGGGCCACCGCGTGCGCCAGTGGCAGCACCTGGGTGGCGGCTTGCGCCCCCGCGGGCAATTGCTCCAACGGGAAGAATACGCCGGAAAGCAGCAGCATCGGCGTCATCACCAGCGTCTGGTAGAACATGAAGAAGTCGTAGCTGGGCGCAAGCGCGGTGACGATCATGGCCAGGCTGGCGAACGCGATGCCGGCCAGCACGATCACGGGCAACGCCAGCAGCGCTCCCGGCAACCGCGCATAGCCGAGCGCGCCCGCCACCAGCATGATGGCAAGGCCCGACAGCACGGCTTTGCTGGCGGCCCACATGATCTCGCCCAGGACCACATCGCCCAGTGTCAGTGGCGCGTGCATGATGGCTTCCCAGGTGCGCTGCACATGCATGCGCGAGAAGGCGGAATACATGGACTCGAAGCTCGCCGACATCATTACGCTCGACGCCGTGGTGCCGGCCGCGAGGAAGGCGATGTAGGGCACGCCGTTGACCTGCCCGACCAGCAGGCCAAGACCGAGGCCGAGGCCGAACAGGTAGATCATCGGATCGGCCAGGTTGCCGATCATGGAGGGGATCGCCAGCTTCTTCCACACCATGAAGTTGCGGTACCAGACCATGGTCCAGTTGCGCATGTTCATCGGCAGCAGCGGCTGYGGGTAATGCTGCCGCTGCATGGGGGCATGCCGCGGCGCGGCGGCGGCCGGCGCGGCTGCGGGGCGGGGGTCTTGTTCGCTCATGTTCAGTCCGTTGTCGGTCCCGGGTCAGTCGCGCATCTCGCGGCCAGTCAGCTTGAGGAAGACGTCTTCCAGGTTGGCGGGTCGATGCAGGTAACGCACGCCGGTCCGGCCATGCAGGGCGGCCAGCAGCGGCGCCGGTTCCTTCACATAGCAGAACAGCGTCTCGCCGCTCATCTCGGTACGCGTTGCGAGCGGGTGCAGTTCGCCGCGCAAGGGGGCGAGGTTGTCGCCATACACTTCCACCACATCGCAGCCGATCTGGCTGTCGATCAATTCATGCGGCTTGCCTTCGGCGATCTTGCGGCCGCTGTCGATTACGCACAGGTAGTTGCACAGGCGCTCGGCCTCCTCCATGAAGTGCGTGGTCAGCAGGATGGTCTTGCCGCTGGCCAGCAGCGACTTGAGGCGTTCCCAGATCAGGTGGCGCGCCTGGGGGTCGAGCCCGGTGGTGGGCTCGTCCATCACCAGCAGGTCGGGGTCGTTGATCAGCGCGCGCGCCACCGTCAGGCGCCGGCGCATGCCGCCCGAGAGGTCCCGCACTTGCGCCCCGGCACGGCTTTCGAGCCGTGCGAACTCCAGCAGTGCGGGCACGCGGCGTTCGATTTCGGCGCGCTCCAGGCCGAAGTAGCGGCCAAAGATGCGCAGGTTCTCCACCACGGTGAAGTCGGGGTCGAGGTTGTCGAACTGCGGTACCACGCCCACGCGCATGCGGGCCTGCGGCGCGCGCTCCGGAATTGGCTCGCCGCATAGCGTGAGCGTCCCCGAGGCCGGCGTGGTCAGGCCCAGCAGCAGGCGCAGCGTGGTGGTCTTGCCGGCCCCGTTCGGGCCCAGCAGGCCGAAGCACTGGCCGCGTTGCACGCTCAGGCTGAGATCGTCGACCACGACCGTTTCGCCGTATTGCTTGCTTACATTGCGTAGTTCGAGAATGGCAGTCAAGGCAGGAACGAGGGTGAGGTGCGCCACGGGCGCAATATCCGCCATTATGCAGGCAGTGGCGCGGATGCTTTGTGGCGCATTGCAGCAAGAATTCGCGGATGCGGTTATCTTGCCGGTTCGCTGCCGCAGCGCATGGCCAGGGAACTGGCCGAGAGGGCAGGAGCGCAAGACAACGAACCGAAGCAAACCATGGAGACAAGACAATGAGTGCGCAAGACACACTGGCCCAGTGGCAGGAAGCTGAGCGCGTCGCGCGTGCGCGGCTGGGCGAGCCCGGCGTGGCGACGCTGGCGCAGTTGAGCGAGCGTGCCGGGCTGCAGTTTTTCGAGGATATGATGGCCGGCAAGCTGCCGGGCGCGCCGATCGCGCAACTGATGGACTTCGTCCCTGTGGAGTTCGAGGCAGGGCGCTTCGTATTCCAGGGCACACCCGGCGCGCAGCATTACAACCCGATCGGTAGCGTGCACGGCGGCTACGCCGCGACCTTGCTCGATTCCTGCGTGGGTTGCGCTGTCCACACCATGTTGCCGGCGGGCAAGGGCTATACCACCCTGGAACTGAAGGTGAATTATGTGCGCCCGCTGACTACCAAGACCGGTCCGATCCGCGCGGAGGGCAAGGTCATCAGCCTGACCACGCAGATCGGCATTGCCGAGGGCCGCATCATCGACACGCAGGGTAAGCTGTACGCTTACGCCACCACAACCTGCCTGGTATTCCCAATGCCGGCAGGCTGRTGCGGGCAACAGCTACGCATGAATGCAAGGGGGGGCAAGGCGGAAGGGAATAGCACCATGCGCTAAAGACGTACGCATGCATTTCGCCGGCCGTACTCGATCCTGGCGGAAAGATGGGCAGGGCGGTATCAGGGCCGGTCGACGAATGTCGGGCCCGTTAAGGGCCCGACAGCCAACGGCGCTGCTAAAACGACAAAATCCGCCAGGCGTGGCTGGCGGATTTTATGCAGCCGGCGGCAGATCGCGTCTGAGCGCGTTCGCCGCTTGCGGTGCCGAAATCAGTACATCTTCTTCGGCAGCATCTGCATGCGCAGACGCTTGCGAAGGCGCGATTCCGCGGCTTTCTTCTTGCGCTTGCGCTCGGTCGTGGGCTTCTCGTAAGCGGTACGGCTCTTGAGTTCAACGATCAGGCCGGTCTGGAGGATGGCCCTACGGAAACGCCGCATTGCAACTTCAACGGGCTCACCGGGTTTCAAGACGATCTTAGTCAATTCTGTCCTTTAGCATTGCCGCAAAGCGGCGGGTTCAAACGGGGGAAACATTGGCCGCTTCAGGACCCTTCTTGCCCTGTTGCGACTGGTATTGCACTCGCTGGTTATCTTGCAGCGGAGCACCCCCGCGAACCTGAGAGATGTGGACGAACAAGTCCTTGCCACCAGCGTCCGGGGTGATGAAGCCAAAACCCTTCTGGGCGTTGAAGAACTTGACGGTACCAGTTTCCATGGAAAAATCCTTTTTTGAGCGCAAAGAATGCGCCCACTTGCTTTTACACGTTTACGTAAACGCTGTCAAGAAAGCTTGCTGAAAACGCTTTGCAAATCCACGAGAGTGGCGTATAGTACGCCCCTCTGACGCGGGGTGGAGCAGTTGGCAGCTCGTCGGGCTCATAACCCGAAGGTCGCAGGTTCAAGTCCTGCCCCCGCAACCAGGCGATATTCTACTCAAAAGTCCGCCAGTAGTCCGGCGGGCTTTTTTGTTTTGCGTGCCTGCGCCTTTTGCGTCACCGGGACGTCTACACGTATCAGTCAGTGCTAACAAGTGCCAACAGGCGCCATCAGGCGCCATCAGGCACAGACCATCGCCAGCCAGCCCGCCGCCGCACAGGCGCCCACCCAGGAAAGCACCACGGCCGCGATCGTCGACCACTTCATGGGCGGCCTTCCGCAGGCGAGGGATTTGTGGGTTCCGGACGTTTCATTACGCATCTCCTCAAGCCCCTTCAAGCCGCCTGCGCGCTGACGGCAACGGCTGGCTCATCCATGGCGGGCAACGTGATCACGAATCGCGCCCCCCCTGCACTGCCGCTGTCCAGCCCGACCTGGCCGCCATGCAGCAGCGCGATGCGCCGCACGATGGCCAGCCCCAGGCCGAAGCCGCCCGTGTGCCGATTGCGGCTGGAATCCGGCCGATGGAAAGGCTCGAAAATGCGGGCGCGTTCCTCCGGCACCACGCCGGGCCCGTCGTCCTCCACCGTCAGGCACAGGGTGCCAGCGGCATCCGTCTCGGCGCGCAACTGGATGGCGCTGCGCGCATAGCGGGTGGCGTTGCGGCACAGGTTGAGGAGCGCCCGCGCCACCTGCCGAGGATCGCAGACGTGGTGTGGCAGGGGACCACTGGCGAGCACGGACAGGGTCAGCTTGTGGTCGGCCACCTCGTTGGCGACGCTGGCCGCCACGCTGTCGATCAGCTCGCCGACCGAAACCCGCATCAGCATCATCGGGGCCGCACCCTGCTCGAGCTGGCCGAGCGTCAGCAACTCGGTGACCAGTTCATCAAGCTCGCGCACGTCGCGGCGCAGGTCTTCCAGGCGCTGGGCCTGACGTGCCTGCTCTTCCTCGCCGGCGCCGGCCGACTGCAACAGCGCAATGCCAAATTCAAGCCGGGCGATCGGTGTCTTCAGCTCGTGCGAGATGCCGTGCATCATTTCCCGCTGGTGCACGATCGACGCTTCGATCTGCTCCGCCATTTCATTGAATTGCATTGCCAGCTCCGAGATATTGGAGCGCCTGGGCAGGTCGGCGCGGGTTGACAGCTTGCCGCGGCCGAAATCCCTGGCCGCCTGCTGCAGCTTGTCCAGGTCGCGCCAGTGGTACCAGACCCATGCCACGATCGAGAGCAGCGTGGCGAAAGCAATCAATGCATAGGCCACCACGTCGACGTTGGTGTTGTCCACGTCCACGCTGTGCGCATGCAGTACCTGCCCGTCGCGCAGCGGCAGGTAATAGTCCTTGGCATCGTAGCTCAGCACCAGCTTGCCGTCGGCGATATCCTGGCGCTGGCGCGCATCCAGCCGGCTCAGTTCGGCGGCGTCGGCCAGCTTGAACCGTTCGAGCGCATGCGCCTGGAGCTTTTCCAGCGCGCCCTTGCGCAACTCGCCCGGGTGCTGGGCGAGGTATTCGGACAGGACGAACGCATAACCCTGACGATTCACGCGTTCGCTCTCGGTGAATTGCTCGTGGAACAGCGGAATGAAGGTGTAGTTGATGGCGACCACCGCCGCGGCGGCAGCCAGCATCACCAGCAAATAGAGCTTCAGTAGCGAGCGGACCATTCATTCCTCCCATGCCGATGGGCTGAACAAGTAGCCGCGGCCCCAGATGGTCTTGATCTTGTGCGGCTCGGGCGAAGCGTCCTCGAAGCGGCGGCGCAGCCGGGAGATGCCAGAGTCGACGGTCCGGTCGATGCCGTCGAATTCGATGCCGCGCAGCTCCTTGAGGATGTCGTCGCGGCTCAGTACGGTGCCGGCGGCGCGTGCCAGGATCAGCAGCAGGTTGAACTCGGTGGTCTTCAGGTCCACTTCCTGTCCGCGCCAGGTGACCTGCCGGTTAGGCGGTGAAATCACCAGCGCGCCGAATACTAGTTCGTGGTCCCTTTGCATTGGCGTGGCGGGCACGGCGACCCGCTCGGCGGCGGCGCGCCGCAGCAGGGCGCGGGCCCGCGCTACCAGCAGCCTGGGCTCGATGGGCTTGACCACATAGTCGTCGGCGCCGATCTCCAGCCCCGCCACCTGGTCGTAGGTGTCCACGCGCGCAGTCAGGATCAGCACGGGCACGCGCGAGAAGGCGCGAATGCCGCGGCAGACTTCCATGCCGTCCATGTGGGGGAGCATCAGATCGAGGATGACCAGGGCGGGCCGGTGGGCCTGGACGGCCGCTACCGCGATATCGCCGCGCCGCACCACCTCCACCGTGAACTCGTAATTGCTCAGGTACTCGCTGACAAGTTGCGCAAGGCGGTCATCGTCCTCGACCAGCAATACCTTGTACTTGGCCATGGCGTCGTTCATGACAGGCTTCCCAGGGGCCGAAAAACGCCGATTCTATCCGGCCAGCGGCCCGCGTTGGGGGCCGGAGACGCTTCCGGACAAATTTGCACATTTGAACAAGATTTCGCTCTATTTCAGGACAGACATCGCGGCGTGCCGTCCCTAATCTGCGTGCTTCGACATCAAGGCGGAGCATCGGTGGAACAGCAAACAAGACAACAGGGGCAAGCGCCAGGCAAGCCAGCGCGTTTCGGCATGAGTCCGGTCAACTACGCCTTCTGAGGAGAGCGCCATGATGTGGGATTGGCACGCCAGCCCGGCAGCGCGGGATCTTGCTGTCCGGCCGCATGTCTGCGACATACGCCTGCCCGGCGTCGACAGCCTGTTACTGACCGGCGCCACCGGCTTTATCGGCGGCAATGTGATGGTGGCCGCCATCAATGCCGGCCTTGCGCGGCGCTTGCTCTGCCTGGTGCGGGGCAGCGATACGGCAGACGCGCTGGCACGCCTGCGCGAGAACGCCGTCCAGTGCGGCCTGCTGCGCAGCCGCGTGAACTGGCTCACGGAGGATAACGTGCTGCTCGGCGCGCTGGACAGCGATTTCCCGCCCGCCGTCGTGGCTCGGCTGTCAGGTGTCTCGCAGGTGATCAACTGCGCGGCGATGGCCTCGTTCTCGACAGACCCGCAGGTCACGCGCATCAACGTGCGAGACACGCTGCGCTTTGCCTCTCGCTTTGCCGGCAGTACCGCCCTGCGGCGTTTTGTCCATGTCGGTACCGCGATGGCTTGCGGCACGCAGCGCGGTACCAGGGTTTCGGAGCAGGATGCCGGGCATGACGACACCAGCCACCTGGTGCCCTACACGCGCAGCAAGCAGGAAGTGGAGGTGCTGCTGCGCCGAAGCCTGCCGGACCTGCCGCTGGTGGTGGCGCGGCCCTCCATCGTGGTCGGGCACACCGTGCTGGGCACGCAGCCGTCGGCCAGCATCTTCTGGCTGTTCCGGATCATCCACCAGGCGCGCCGCTATACCGCCGGCCCGCATACCCGCATCGACGTGATCTCGGCGGACGACTGCGCGCAGGCCTTGTTGCGGCTGGCGGTCAAGCCCGGCCTGCGCTTCGATGCCTACCATCTTTCTGCGGGCGCGCGCGCACCGACCATCGCGCAGGTGGTAGCCGCCATGGATGAGGCCGCCGCGAGCGAGGACGCGCCGGCTTACCGCAAGTGCCCGGCCAGCGAGCTTCCGGCCCTGGCGCTGGATGTGGCGCGTACCGAGCGCATCAGCAACCGCCGCCTGATCGAACGTGCCCTGCGGCTGTATGCGGGCTTTGCCGAACTCGGCTATGTGTTCGACAACCGGCGCATCCGGGAGGAGATCAATTTCGAGCCGTTGTCGATTACCGATTACGTCAGCGAGTGCATGCGTACCTCGCGCGGGGTTGGCATCCTTGAACAAATGAGCTGGGACTTCAAGTCATGATTGCCGCGCGCTCCACGTTCGTCATGCTCTGGTGACGTGATTCAGGCGGTACTTGTCTGCGGCGGCTGCGTTTCGCCAACCCGGCTTCGCCGACTGCTTCAACTGTCGAACCTGCCCGGCACGCCGCCCGTGGCGTGCCGTACGATGCGGCGCCTGTAGAAGTGTTACTCTTTTGAGTGATACCCAACAGGAGATCACCGTGAGCCGCAAAACCCCCATCGAGCGCTATCGGAACATCGGTATCAGCGCGCACATCGACGCCGGCAAGACCACCACCACCGAGCGCATCCTGTTCTACACCGGGGTCAATCACAAGATCGGCGAGGTCCATGACGGTGCGGCTACCATGGACTGGATGGAGCAGGAGCAGGAGCGCGGCATCACCATCACCTCGGCCGCCACCACGGCGTTCTGGAAGGGGATGGCCGGCAATTATCCTGAACATCGCATCAATATCATCGACACTCCCGGACACGTGGACTTCACCATCGAGGTGGAGCGTTCCATGCGCGTGCTCGATGGCGCCTGCATGGTCTACGACGCGGTGGGCGGCGTGCAGCCCCAGTCGGAAACCGTCTGGCGCCAGGCGAACAAGTACAAGGTGCCGCGTATCGCCTTCGTCAACAAGATGGATCGCGTCGGCGCGGATTTCTTCCGGGTGCGATCGCAGATTGCCGACCGGCTCAAGGGCACGCCGGTGCCGATCCAGGTGCCGATCGGCGCCGAGGATGGTTTCCAGGGCGTGATCGACCTGGTCAAGATGAAGGCCACCGTCTGGGACGACACCAGCCAGGGGCTTCACTTCGAGTATCGCGAGGTACCGCCCGAACTGCTGGAGGTCGCCAGGGAATGGCGCGAGAAGATGGTCGAGGCCGCGGCGGAGGCCAGCGATGAACTCCTGCACAAATACCTCGGCGGCGAGCCGCTGACGGAAGACGAGATCAAGGCTGCCCTGCGCAAGCGCACCGTCGCCAACGAGATCGTGCCGATGCTGTGCGGCAGCGCTTTCAAGAACAAGGGCGTGCAGACGCTGCTCGACGCGGTGATCGACTACTTGCCGTCGCCGGCGGACGTGCCCGCGATTCTCGGCCACACCGTGGACGACAAGGAGGCGGAGCGCCATCCCAATGACGACGAACCGTTCGCCGCCCTGGCATTCAAGATCATGACCGACCCCTTCGTCGGGCAACTGATCTTCTTCCGCGTCTACTCTGGCGTGGTGAATTCGGGCGACACGGTGTACAACCCGCTCAAGGAAAAGAAGGAGCGGCTCGGGCGCATCCTGCAGATGCATGCCAACGTGCGCAGCGAAATCAAGGAAGTGCGCGCGGGCGATATTGCCGCGGCGGTCGGGCTCAAGGAGGCCACCACCGGCGACACCCTGTGCGACCCCGACCATGTGATCATCCTTGAGCGCATGAGCTTCCCGGATCCGGTGATCTCCCAGGCGGTCGAGCCCAAGACCAAGGCCGACCAGGAAAAGATGGGCCTGGCGCTGAATCGCCTGGCGCAGGAAGACCCGTCGTTCCGCGTGCATACCGATGAGGAATCGGGCCAGACCATTATCTCGGGTATGGGCGAGTTGCACCTTGAGATCCTGGTGGACCGGATGCGGCGCGAGTTCGGCGTGGAGGCATCGGTCGGCAAGCCGCAGGTGGCATATCGTGAGACCATCAAGCAGGCAGCGAAGGACGTCGAAGGCAAGTTCGTCAAGCAGTCAGGCGGGCGCGGCCAGTATGGCCACGTGGTGCTCGATCTGGAGCCGCAGGCGCCGGGCAAGGGCTACGAGTTTGTCGACGCCATCAAGGGCGGGGTGGTGCCGCGCGAATTCATTCCCGCCGTCGACAAGGGCATCCGCGAAACGCTGGCATCGGGCGTGCTGGCCGGCTACCCGGTGGTGGACGTGAAAGCCACGCTGGTATTCGGCTCCTATCACGACGTCGATTCGAACGAGAATGCCTTCCGTATGGCGGGCTCGATGGCATTCAAGGAAGGCATGCGCCGCGCCAAGCCGATCCTGCTCGAGCCGATGATGTCGGTGGAAGTGGAAACGCCGGAAGAATTCACCGGCAACGTGATGGGCGACCTGTCCTCGCGCCGGGGCATCGTGCATGGCATGGAGGATATCGCGGGCGGCGGCGGCAAGCTGGTGCGCGCGGAGGTGCCGCTGGCCACCATGTTTGGCTACTCGACGTCGCTGCGTTCGCTGACCCAGGGGCGCGCCACTTACACGATGGAATTCAAGCACTACACGGAAGCACCGGCGAGCGTGGCCGAAGCGGTCATCAACAGCCGGCACACGCGCTAGCTTGCGGTGGCCCATTGCCCCCTGGGAGGCTGTGCGGGGCAATGGGATCGATGCGCCGTCTTTCGCTTGCCGCTTGTGCCGCAGGCTTGAAATGGCGCGTGTCATTTGCGGCCGTCCATGCGGCCGGTTTGGATTTGCCGCGGGCAAGCCGCGGCAAGGTCGGGGCGGCCCATGTGTCACGCCCTGCGCAGCCGCGCGCCTCGCGGCATCCGTCCGACTCGATGGGAGAGTGCGATGGCTAAGCATTTGTTTCCTCAATTTCCCGCCGATGAGCAACGCGAGGTTGTAACCCTCTGCGAACGGCTCGGCTTCGCTCCGGAAGACTTCGAGATCAAGGACGAGGGTTCCGAGCCGGCCAATGGCGGCGTGAGGCGGCGGCAGGTCAGTGTCCGGCGGCTGGCGACGGAGGCCCAGAGCATGTATGACGCAAGCGAGGGTCCGGGCTGGATCGGGGAGTTCGAGAGCGACCTCGAGTGCGGCTTGTTCGGGCAGGCACCGAGGCAGGCGCGGGCATAGCCACCGCAGGCTCGCGCGCCGCATCTGTTGGCGAGGGCACAGACGCGTGTGGGGCGGATGGCGCATAAAGGGCGCTTCGGGCAGTGGGGAGACTGCAATGAAGCGCATGATCCGGATTGGGCTGTGGTCGTTGACGGGCGTCTGCGTCCTGGCGGCGGGCGTGGTGCTGGTGGGCGTGCTGGCAGGGGAGCGAAAGGGCGCGCGCATCGTGAGCGTGCCCGTCGTGTCCCTGGCTTATCGCGACGATGCCCAGGCGCTGGCGAGAGGCAAGTACCTGTATGAATCGCGGGGTTGCATGGATTGCCACGGCGCCAGCGGCAAGGGCCGTGTCTTTATCGACGATCCTGGCGGCCTGTATGTGCGCGCGCCCAACTTGACCAGCGGCAGCGCCGTCATCGGGCGCTATCGGGAAGCGGATTGGGTGCGGGCTATCCGCCATGGCGTGGCCCCGTCGGGGCGAGCTCTGATGGTGATGCCAAGCGAGGACTACAACCGCCTCAGTGATGACGACCTGGGTGCGCTTGTTGCCTATGTCCGCAGCTTGCCGCCGCTGCCGGGCGAGGTGGCGGAGGTGCGGCTCCCATGGATGGTCCGGGCGTTATATGGGTTTGGCCTCGTCAAGGATGCCGCCGAGAAGATCGATCATGGGTTGCCGCCCGCGCGGCCGATGACCGCTACGGTATCGCCGGAGYACGGCGCTTACGTGGCGAATGCCTGCCTCGGCTGCCACGGCGCAGGCTTGCGCGGCGGCAAGATCCCCGGGGCGCCGCCAGACTGGCCGCCGGCCGCCGACCTGACTCCCGCGGGCAGTGCGATGGCGCGCTATGACGCGCCGGAGAAGTTCGTCGGCATGATGCGCAGCGGCTTGCGTCCGGACGGGTCGCCGGTCAGCCGGGTCATGCCGTTCGATTCGTTTGGGCGCATGGACGATGTCGACCTGGGCGCTCTCTACCTGCATTTGAAGGCGCTGCCAGCGCAGAGTGCGAGCCGCTGAGCGCGGCGCCGGGAGGGGATTCCCGCGGTACAAATGGCGCCGTAAAAATGGAAAAGGCCCGCAATTTCTTGCGGGCCTTTCACATTCTTTGGCTCCCCGAGCTGGGCTCGAACCAGCGACCTGCGGATTAACAG
>NZ_JBFTNE010000122.1:0-21260 GCF_056397325.1 Cupriavidus sp. 05N39 | reverse complement strand
GAACGACGGCGCCGCACGCGCGCTGCTGTCGCGCGCCGGCGTCAACGTCGGCGGCCTGACCACCGCGCTCGATGCCGCCATCAAGCGCTTGCCGCAGGTTCAGGGCACCAGTGAGGTCCAGGTCGGGCGCGAGCTTAACGCGCTCTTCAACGCCACCGAGAAGGAAGCCATCAAGCGTGGCGACCAGTTCATCGCCAGCGAACTGTTCCTGCTCGCCGTGGCTGACGATAAGGGCGAGGCCGGCCGCATCGCCCGCGAGAACGGCCTGGCGCGCAAGTCGCTCGAGACCGCCATCGAAGCCGTGCGCGGCGGCGATTCGGTCAACAGCGCCGACGCCGAGACCCAGCGCGAGGCACTCAAGAAGTACACCGTGGACCTCACCGAGCGCGCCCGTATCGGCAAGCTCGACCCCGTGATCGGCCGCGACGACGAAATCCGCCGCGCCATCCAGATCCTGCAGCGCCGCACCAAGAACAATCCTGTGCTGATCGGCGAGCCGGGCGTGGGCAAGACCGCCATTGTGGAAGGCCTGGCCCAGCGCATCGTCAATGGCGAGGTGCCGGAAAGCCTGAAGAACAAGCGCGTGCTGGTGCTTGACATGGCGGGCCTGCTGGCCRGCGCCAAGTACCGCGGCGAGTTCGAGGAACGGCTCAAGGCGGTGCTGTCGGACATCGCCAAGGACGAGGGCCAGACCATCGTTTTTATCGACGARCTGCACACCATGGTCGGCGCSGGCAAGGCCGAKGGCGCGATSGAYGCSGGCAAYATGCTCAAGCCSGCGCTGGCGCGCGGCGAGTTGCACTGCATCGGCGCCACCACGCTGGACGAATACCGCAAGTACATCGAGAAGGATGCCGCGCTGGAGCGCCGCTTCCAGAAGGTGCTGGTCGACGAGCCCAGCGTGGAGGCCACCATCGCCATCCTGCGCGGCTTGCAGGAGAAGTATGAACTGCACCACGGCGTGGAGATCACCGACCCGGCCATCGTCGCCGCGGCGGAGCTGTCGCACCGCTATATCACCGATCGCTTCCTGCCCGACAAGGCGATCGACCTGATCGACGAAGCCGGCGCGCGCATCAAGATGGAAATCGACTCCAAGCCGGAGGTGATGGACAAGCTCGAGCGCCGCACCATCCAGCTCAAGATCGAGCGCGAGGCGGTCAAGCGGGAAACCGACGAAGCCTCCAAGAAGCGTCTCGAACTGATCGAGCAGGAAATCGGCCGCCTGGAAAAGGAGTACGCCGACCTCGAAGAGATCTGGAAGGCCGAGAAGGGTGCCGCCCAGGGCGCGGCCGCGCTCAAGGAAGAGATCGACAAGATCCGCCTGGAGATCACGCGCCTGCAGCGCGAGGGCAAGCTCGACAAGGTAGCCGAGCTGCAGTATGGCAAGCTGCCCGAACTCGAAGGCAAGCTGAAGGCCGCCACCGCGGCCGAGGCCAGCGAGCAGAAGCAGCCCAACAAGCTGCTGCGCACGCAGGTTGGCGCCGAGGAAATCGCCGAAGTGGTGAGCCGCGCGACCGGCATCCCCGTGTCGAGGATGATGCAGGGCGAGCGCGAGAAGCTGATCAAGATGGAGGACTACCTGCACCGCCGCGTGGTTGGCCAGGACGAGGCCGTGCGCCTGGTGTCGGACGCCATCCGCCGCTCGCGTGCCGGCCTGTCGGACGAGAACAAGCCTTACGGCTCGTTCCTGTTCCTCGGTCCTACCGGCGTGGGCAAGACCGAGCTGTGCAAGGCGCTGGCCGAGTTCCTGTTCGATTCGCAGGACCACCTGATCCGCATCGACATGAGCGAGTTCATGGAGAAGCACAGCGTGAGCCGGCTGATCGGCGCGCCGCCGGGATACGTGGGCTATGAAGAAGGCGGCTACCTGACCGAGGCCGTGCGCCGCAAGCCGTACAGCGTGATCCTGCTTGACGAAGTCGAGAAGGCCCACCCGGACGTGTTCAACGTGCTGCTGCAGGTACTGGACGACGGCCGCCTGACCGACGGCCAGGGGCGCACGGTGGACTTCAAGAACACGGTGATCGTGATGACCTCCAACCTGGGTTCGCACATCATCCAGGCGATGACAGGCGAGCCGCACGAGGCGGTCAAGGGCGCGGTGTGGCAGGAAGTGAAAACGCATTTCCGGCCCGAGTTCCTCAACCGCATCGACGAGGTGGTGGTGTTCCATTCGCTCGACCAGCAACATATCGAGTCGATCGCCCGCATCCAGCTGGAGCGGCTGACGGCACGGCTGGCGCGCATGGACATGACGCTCGAGGTGAGCGAGGCTGCCATCGCCAAGATCGCCAGCGCTGGCTACGATCCGGTGTTCGGGGCGCGTCCGCTCAAGCGCGCGATCCAGCAGCAGATCGAGAACCCGGTGGCGCGCGCCATCCTTGAGGGAAAGTTTGCCGCCAAGGATGTGGTGCCGGTGGATTACCAGGACGGAGAGTTCGTCATCGGTACGAAGGCCCACTAACGCTCACCAAGGCCCACCAAGGCTCATGCCAGACAAACAAGCCGCCCCTTGCCGGGGCGGCTTTTTGTTTTCCTGCGTGTAATAAGAATTAACAGAATTCCATCCGGTCCGTTGCGCCTGTGCTACAAGCAGCGCCGGCTGCCGCGGGCGGCTAGCGGTGATAGGGGTAGGGGTGGTGATAGGCGTACCAGTCGCGGCGTCCCCACCAGCGGCGCCCGTCCCAGTAACGGTCCCCATGCCACCCGATGACCACCGCGGGTGCGACCACCACCGGGGGGCCGTAGGCGGGGGGCGGTCCGTAGACGGCCGGGGGAGGCCCATAGCCAGGCGGCGGGGCCGGATAAACCACCGGGGGCGGCGGAGCCGGATAGGCCGGGGCGGGATACAACTGTAACGATATTTCACGCGGGGATTCGGATGCGGCGGGTGCCAGGCGAGGTCACGCCGAACGCTCGTTCTTCAGGCGGTACAGCGGCATCAGTTGCCTGACGCAGGCGTTCGCCGCCGCCTTGCTTTCCACGTCGATCACGCGGGAGACGGCATCCTTTATGCGGCGCAGGCCTCCGTTTTCAAGAAAGGCTTTCAAGTCCCGGTTCTCCATATACCGGTTGAACTCGAGCAGGTCGGCCCCGGTAATCCCCGCATCCGCCAGCGCCTTGCCCGACAACGCCGCTTCCTTGGTCTTGCGCCCGATCGGAGAGCCGAGCAAGCGCGCCAGCCGCATCGTCAGGCCGGGATCCTGTATCTCCGCCGCCAGCGCAGGCCTGACAGCCTTCTCCACCAGATCGGGCGAGAGCTTCGTACGGGTGCATTCCACGTAGCGGTCTTTCGGGATCGGTCCRATCTTCGCAGGCAGCCTTGCGAACGCCTGGTCCAGGCCGACGGCAAGGATGGCGCCGACATCGAACGCGCGGATCAGCGCGGTGACGGCTTCATCGTAGGTAGGCGGGAACAACTGCGGCGGCTCCGCAACCCTATCTTCGGTGGCTACCGCAAGCTGCTCTGGCTGGGGACGTCTCGGGACGTCGGCGTTGTCGGGCGGGAAACTGACCTGCACCACGGCGGTGCCGGGGATGGCTTGCCCGGTTTCGGCGCTCCAGAACGGCTGGCAATCGGCCTTGCGCAGGTTTGCCAGGGCCAGGCCGTCGAGCATGGCGTTGCCGGAACTGACCTTGATGGACACCGACGCCACCTTGCCTGTTGCCGCGATGGACATCGATACCGACGCGCGGCCGCGGATCCCGGCCCGGCCGAGTTCCGCCGGATAGGCTGGCCATTCGGTGTAGCACTGGGACTTCGCTTCGGACGCGACGTCCTCGATGGTGAACGCGCGCAGCGGCGCCGCCCGGCCGTCGTGGCTGTAAGCGAGTGCCAATGCCATCAAGACCGCCGGCAAGATCGCAGGCCTCCCGATCAGCCCAGGGGCCGGAACGCGGTGGGGAAGCGCTTCCGGTTCGCCAGCGCCCCGGTGAACGGCCGGGCCTGGGTGACTGCATCGGCGACAGTCGTTCATGGATTGAATTGGCTCGTTTTGTATTTCCTGCAGATTATGCCGGGATCGGCGCGCAGTCACAGCCCCCTTCGCACCGTGGCGTAATCGATGCGACGCATTCGATCCGTTACCGGGACCTGGCTTCCTTCTTCATGGGATTCTCGGTCTGGAACGCGCGGAACGTATGCCTCGGTTCGGAAGAGACGGTGGAGTGGTTTGCCTTGCTCGGCGTCGAGCCGGTCCCCGTGCTTCAAGACGGCAAGTTCGACACCACGGCGATCCAGGCGCTCTCGCGCGGGACACCACGCTCATAAATGCAGCCATCGAAAGAGTGTTGCATCGATGGGAGGTGGTGTCCCCGGTGGAGGCGCACTCGGTGACCTACGATACCGGCAGCCAGAAGGACAACACTACGTGGGCTTTGATCAAGCGACTGGAAAGGGATTGGCTTCCACCTGCCCGAGTCCTTCATTCTTGGCCTGTTGTGCGGTTCACCGCCAAACACCCGAGGCAGGAGCCCGGTGCGCGAATCGCGCACGCCGGGATCTGTGCGGGGGGTGCCTAGTAATGGGCATTCCTACCGCGACATAACGCCCAGTGGAACGTCGTGGAAGAGGTTGGCCCTCCTGTCGTTGCGGGCCGGGTGGGTGGCAGGCAGCGGCCAAAACCCAGGCAGGAACCTGCCGT
This sequence comes from Cupriavidus sp. 05N39, assembly GCF_056397325.1. Taxonomy (NCBI): domain Bacteria; kingdom Pseudomonadati; phylum Pseudomonadota; class Betaproteobacteria; order Burkholderiales; family Burkholderiaceae; genus Cupriavidus; species Cupriavidus sp. 05N39. The sequence goes on along the minus strand of NZ_JBFTNE010000122.1, from coordinate 16,614 downwards.
GCCATCCCTACTTCCGCGCGGCCGCCTTCATCCACGCCGTCGTCTCCCACGCTGTGCCCAGCACGTCTCCCTGCCCGTGGTCGCAGCCTTCCCACTTGAAGAACTGCAGCTCGTCCGTGCTGGCCAGCCCGTTGGCCAGCACCTGCATCCCGAGCGTATGCGCCAGCGCGATCACGGCTCGCGCGATGGCGGCGCGCCTGGCGTCGGTGGCCACGTTGCGCACGTAGCCAAGCGGAATCTGCAGCCGGTCGGGCAACAGGCGCTGCAGGTTCTCGAGGGAGATCGGCGTGTTGCCCACGTCGGCCAGCGTGACCGCCGCGCCTTGCTCCTGGATCCGGGCGCAGGCGAGGCGGGCGGCTTCCGTGGCCGTGCCCAGCAGGATGCCGGGTAGCTGCAGGTCGAGCTGGTTGCCGGGCTGGCCGGTCTCGCGCAGGGACTGCCTGAGCAGCTCCGGCAAGGCCAGCAGCGCGGATTCCTCCGCGCCGGCCACCTGCGGCAGCAGGATGGGAACGCTGACGCGGGTCGGGCTGGATACGGCGGCTTGCGGGTCGGTGTGCCAGGCTTGCGCAAGCTCGCAGGCGCGGCGCAGCAGCGCGGCGTTGATTTCGGTAATCAGGCCGGGCCGGCGGATTCGGCAGGCGATCTCGGTATGCGGCATCCAGCCGCGCGCTACCGGCCACTCCGGCAGTAGTGCGATGGCAGCAATGGCGGCGGAACTCAAGTCGAACTGGGACACCGCTTGCAGCCGGTACTGCCCGCCGCGCAAGCTCTCTTCTATGGCGTCTTCCACGCCCGGGCCGCCGGATGGCGCAGCGCTTGCGAGGTCCGGCAATGGACGGGCGGCGGACACGCCACCCTCCGGTTGCAGCGCATTGGCCTGCTGCAATGCCTTGACATACTGGTACGTGCGCAGGCCGCCGATCACGACGGACGTCAGCTTCTGCGCTGTCAGTTCTGTCTTGAGAAAGTAGCCATTGATCTCGTATCCGGTGATGACCTCGCGCTCCGGCGCCATGCCCGGATGTCCGGTGCGCAGCACGATCTGCAGGTCGGCGTTGCGCAGTTGCTCGCGGATGTAGCGCACCGTCTCCAGGCCGGCGTCATCGGTTTCCATCACCACGTCGAGCAGCACCAGCGCCGTGTCCGGATGCGCGGCCAGGTACGCCTTGCATTCTTCGCCGGAGTAGGCGCTGTGGAACTGGATCCCGCGGCCGGAAAACGTCAGGTCCGCCAGCACCAGCTGCGTGATCTCGTGCACGTCGGGATCGTCGTCGACCAGCAGGACCTGCCACGGGGGCACAGACAAGGAGGTGTTCATGACGGACTCTTTACGGACGCGATCGGAATGGTGGCCTTCGTGGCGGGCGTGACTCTCGGCATCCGGATGGTGAAGACAATGCCTCCGCCATCCTGGCTGACGCCGTTGCCCACCGCGATGGTGCCGCCCAGGCGCTGCGTAACCAGGTTGTAGACCAGGTGCAGGCCCAGCCCGCTGCCGCCCTTGCCGCGGCGCGAAGTGAAAAAGGGTTCGAAGATCTTCTCGTGCAGCGCGTCCGGTATGCCGCAACCGTTGTCGGCGTAGCGGATCACCACCTCGTCGCCGGGCGCGTGGCGCGCGGCGATGCGGATGGCGCCGCGGACTGGGCCTGTGTCGCCGCCGCCGAAGGCGTGCACCAGCGAGTTCATGATCAGGTTGGTGAGGATCTGGGCGATCGCGCCAGGGTAGCCGGTCATGGCGATGCCCGCCGGACAGTCGATCTGCAACGCCACGCGCGTGTCGCGCAGCCTGGGGTCGAGGCTGACCACGGTTTCGCGGATGTAGTCGCMGAGATCGAAGCTGCGCCGCTTTTCGCTGGTCTGGTCGACCGCCATCTGCTTGAAACTCTGCACCAGCTCCGCCGCGCGGTTGGCGTTGGACAACAGCAGCCGGGCGGATTGCGCGGCGTCCGACAGGTAGCGCTCCAGCTCCGCCGGCGTCAGCCCGCCGCCTGCCACCAGCGCCTGCGTGGCGCTGGTGCGGTCCTGCAGGTAGGACGCGGCGCTGACGGTAATCCCCACCGGCGTATTGATCTCGTGCGCGACCCCCGCCACCAGTCCGCCCAGCGATGCCATCTTCCCGGCTTCCACCAGGTCCTTGCGCGCGGATTCGAGATGCCGCAGCGATTCCATCAGTTCGGCTTGCGCCAGCTCGCGGCTCTCGTGCGACAGCACGATCCACCACGCGCCGAATGCGAGCAGGGGCAGGGTGGCCGAGTACACGCGCAGCAGCAGGTCCCCGAGCCCGCCGGCGGACGGCGGGGCGCCCTCGCCGAGGAGCCGGTAGGCCAGCAGGAACACCGCGCCCATGGCCGCCGACGCGATCACGAACAGGCCGAGGAAACGCACCAGGCGGCGCAGGAAATGCGGAGGCAGTATCCGCAGGAAGCTGCTCTCGCGCGGCGATGCCTGCGTCTGCGCGGCGGCGCCGGGCGCCTTGCAGGCATCGTGGCAATGGTTGTCCAGGCCGCAGCACAGCGAGCAGATCGGCCCCTCGTAGAAGGGGCAGTGGGCCATGTCCGGCGCTTCATAGTCGCGCTCGCAGATGCAGCAGCGCAGCGGCTCGTCGGTGCTGGCGGCGCGGATCTGCGGTTCCTGGCGCGCGATATAGTAGCGGCCGCCGGTCGCATAGGCGATCAGGATGGCGCTGGCGAACGAGGCGCCCATCGCGATAAAGGCCGAATAGGCTTGCGCCAGGGGGCCGAGCAGGCCGGAGTAAGCGCCGATGCCTGCCATTGAGGCGATCAGCATGGCGCCGCAGCCCACCGGGTTGAATGCGTACAGGTAGGCTCGCCGGAATTCGATGTGGCGCGGGCTGATGCCCAGGGGCTTGAGCACGACGAGGTCGGCCGCCAGCGCGCCGAGCCAGGCGATCACCAGGTTGGAATAAACGCTGAGCACGGCCTCCAGCGTGCTGAAGATGCCCAGCAGCGTCAGCAGCAGCGCGATCAGTACGTTGAACACCAGCCATACCACGCGGCCCGGATGGTAGTGCGCCAGCCGCACGAACACATTGGACCAGGCCAGCGAGCCCGCGTAGGCATTGGTCACGTTGATCTTGATCTGCGAGACCACCACGAACAGCAGCGCCACCGCCATCACCAACTCGGGCTGGTCGAAGACCTGCCCGTACGCCCACACGTACATGTGCATGGGTTCCATGGCCTTGCCGGTGGCCAGGCCGGCCTGCACCGCCAGTACCGCCAGCAGGCTGCCCGCCAGCACCTTGAGCCCGCCGATCAGGATCCAGCCGGGTCCCGCCAGCAGCAGCGCGCTCCACCAGCTCCACCGGTTCTGCGCGGTGCGCTCAGGCAGGAAACGCAGGTAGTCCACCTGCTCGCCGATCTGTCCCATCAGCGAGAACAGCACGCCGGTGGCGGCGCCGAAGGCCAGCACGTTGAAGGCGGGCGAGGCGCCGTCGCGCCCGGTGAAGGCGGCCCATTGCGCCAGCACGCCAGGATCGTGGCGCAGGATATAGACGAACGGCAGCACCAGCAGCAGCACCCACAGCGGCTGCGTCCACATCTGCAGCTTGTTGATCAGCGTGACGCCGAAGAACACCATCGGCACGATCACCAGCGAGCAGACCAGGTAGCCCAGGGTCAGGTTCAGCCCGGTGGCGATGGTCAGCGCCTGGGCCAGGATGGCCGATTCCAGCGCGAAGAAGATAAAGGTGAAGGACGCGTAGATCAGCGAGGTGATGGTGGACCCGGCGTAGCCGAAGCCCGCGCCGCGCGTGAGCAGGTCGATGTCCACATTGGCCACGCTGGCGTGGTAGGCCACGGGCAGGCCGATCAGGAAAATCAGCAGGCAGACCAGCAGGATGGCCGGAAACGCATTCTGGAAGCCGAAGCTAAGCGTGATGCTGGCGCCTATCGCCTCGAGCGCCAGGAAGGACACGCCGCCGATGGCTGTGTTGGCCAGCGTGAACGGGGACCACCGCCGGTACGAGCGCGCCGCGTAACGCAGCGCGTAATCCTCCAGCGTTTCATTCGCGACCCAGGATTGATATTCTCGTTTGATGCGCATGGCGTGGGGGCGTCGGGTGCGATGCGGGTCCGGGGAAGCGTATGCGATCGGGGTCGAATGGATGCGAGTCGAGGCGGAGGGTTGGCAGCGAGCGCTTCGATTATTGACTGAATCCTGTCCCTGCGCAATGACATGCATCCCACGCGCGGGAGGGGACGGACGCAGCGATAGCGCACGGCCGGAATGCTGCGCGGCAGCAGACGCACGCGTCTTGACTTTTGAGGTTCCAGCGGAAACACTGGCCGGCAATCCTCATTTTGAAGAGAGCGGGGCAGACGGCATTTACCCGAGCGCTGCCCGAATCCACTGTGCCTGAAGTCATGGAGGACGCGCGGTTGACCGCCAAGAATGCCGATAGCGCCGATCCCCTGAACGGTGAGCTGGTCTACCGCATCCACGCCGCGCGCGACGACGAAGGGTTGCGCGGTGTCATCGCGCTGCTGCGCGACCAGTTCTCCGCGGGCACGGCGGTGCTGGCACGGCGGCACCTGGCTGGGGGACAGGGAGCGGTACTGTGCGGCRCGCCGGATGATGCGGCGTTCTTCCGCACCTTCGCGGAATACTCGCCACGCAATCCCTGGTTTCTCTCCAGCAATGCCTACCAGCCGCTGCAGGTGATCGGCGGCGACGACATGCTCAGCAGCAGCGACCTGGTCAGGACGGACTTCTATCATGCGCTGCTGCGGCCCCATCAATACCTGCACCGCCTGTGCGGGGTCGTCGCCCGCGAGGCAGACGTGGTCTATTTCCTTGAGCTGTACCGGCGCGAAGACCAGCGGCGATTCAGCGCAAAGGAAAAGACCGAGTTCCGCGGGCTGCTGGCGCATATGGCGCTGTCGCTGGAGAACCGCTGGCAACGGCACAGCGCCACCGACCTGAGCCAGGCGCTGATGCGCATCATCGACGGCCATCCCAGCGCTACCTTCCTGGTGGAGCAGGACGGACGCATCGTCTATTGCAACCGCAGTGCCCAGGCGCTGTGCGGGCAGGGCAGCGGGCTGTACCGGGACGGGGACTATCTCGCCGCCGTCATGCCCACCGATCACCGTGCCTTGCGCGAGATGCTGGCCGGGCTGGCGCGCGGTGCCGGCGACATGCGCGATGCCCACGCGGGTCATGCCGCGCTGGTGCCGACCCAGGTGCTGTCGGTCTGCGCGCCGGGATTTGCGTTGCCCACCACACTGACGCTGCAGGCCGCCGACGCGTCCTTGCGTACCGGCCTGGGCGAGGAGCGCGCGGTGGTGGTGGTCAGCGCGCGCCGGCAGGGCAYGGAGCACGCGCACCACGATTGCCTGTTCGCGCGCCAGTTCAAGCTGAGCGAGGCCCAGGCGCGGGTCAACGCGCTGGTCTTTGCCGGCCACTCGATCGCCAGCCTGGCCGAGGTGCTGCACGTCTCCGATAACACGGTGCGCAGCCACCTCAAGCAAATCTTCCAGAAGACCAACACGCACGGCCAGATGGAACTGGTGCGTTTGCACGCCCAGCACTGCCCGCCGGCCTGAGCGCCCGGACGCGGCAAAACCCTTGCGGGCCGGGGTCCGCGCAGGCCCGCATTGGCGCGGCGCACCATCCTTCCCCGGCGCGAACCGACACGCGTGTTTCGTATCCCGCTTGCGCCGTTGCCTCATGCGCCTGGGTGAACTCGCCTCACCCAGCCGGATGAGACGGAAATCCTCGCCGTGAGGGATTCGCATGAGCACGGCCCAGCATATAGTTGATCCGTCGCCACACGGCAGCGCGCGGCGCCAGGGCCACGAACACGAACACCCAATAAAACAAGACCACCTTACGGGGGAGACACGCCATGCTAGGCCTGACCTTGCTGTACGTCGGAGCAGTGCTATGCCTGAACGGCCTTTGGCTGCTCGGAAAAATTGGCGACCGCGAGATCTGGGTCGTGAATATCTTCGCCGGCGGGGTAACGATGCTGGTGTCGCTGCGGCTCATTTTTGGCGGCGAGGCGGATAGCGCATCGATCAAGGCCGGCGCGCTGACGCTGCTGTTCACCTTCACCTACCTGTGGGTTGCGCTCAACCGCTTCAATGGTGCCGACGGGCGCGGCCTTGGCTGGTTCAGCCTGTTCGTCTCGGTCACGGTGATTCCCGTCGCCATCGACGCGCTGCGCAACGCGAACTCCGTCTGGGACACCTGGTTCGCCTGGTGCTGGGTCGGTTGGGGCGTGCTGTGGTTCCTGTATTTCCTGTTGCTCGCGATGCAGCGCCCCATCCTGAAGTTCACCGGTTTCGCCACGGTCCTGGCAGGCATCGCGACCGGCTGGCTGCCGGGCTATCTGCTGCTGAGCGAGTCATTCAAATAGACAGCAACGGGGCGCGTAATCGCGCACGACGAAGCGGGTTCAGGCAGCCACCACGGCTGCATGGTTTCACGGCCGCAATCCGGCGATTGACCGGATCCACACCAAGGAGACAGGCAAATGGCAGATACCCTTATCAAGGTCGATCTCGCGCAGTCGGCGTACGAGAACGAGAAGGTGCACAACCGCTGGCACCCGGATATCCCGATGGCCTGCTGGGTCAATCCCGGCGACGAGTTCATCCTGGAAACCTACGACTGGACCGGCGGTTTCATCAAGAACAACGAGTCCGCGGACGACGTGCGGGACATCGACCTGTCGATCGTCCACTTCCTGTCCGGGCCGGTGGGCGTGCATGGCGTCGGGCCGGGGGACCTGCTGGTGGTCGACCTGCTCGACGTGGGCGCCAAGCAGGAGAGCCAGTGGGGCTTCAACGGCTTCTTCTCGAAGAAGAACGGCGGTGGCTTCCTGACGGACCATTTCCCGCAGGCGCAGAAGTCCATCTGGGATTTCCACGGCGTCTACACCACGTCGCGCCACGTGCCCGGCGTGCAGTTCGCGGGGCTGATCCACCCGGGGCTGATCGGTTGCCTGCCCGATCCCAAGCTGCTGCAGACCTGGAACGAACGCGAGGTAGGCCTGATCAAGACCGACCCGGACCGCGTGCCGCCGCTGGCCAACCCGCCGTTCGCCGCGACCGCGCACATGGGCAAGCTCCAGGGCGACGGCGCGAAACGGGCGGCGGCAGAGGGCGCGCGCACGGTGCCACCGCGTGAGCACGGTGGCAACTGCGATATCAAGGACCTGTCGCGCGGCTCGCGGGTGTATTTCCCGGTGTATGTGGATGGCGCGGGGCTGTCGGTGGGCGATCTTCACTTCAGCCAGGGCGACGGCGAGATTACCTTCTGCGGCGCCATCGAGATGGCGGGGTGGGTGCACATGCGGGTGAACGTGATCAAGGGGGGGATGGCGAAGTACGGCATCAAGAATCCCATCTTCAAGCCCAGCCCGATCACGCCGACCTACAACGACTACCTGATCTTCGAGGGGATCTCGGTCGATGAAAGCGGCAAGCAGCACTACCTGGATGTCAACGTCGCCTACCGGCAGGCCTGCCTGAACGCGATCGAATACCTGACCAAGTTCGGCTACTCGCGCGCGCAGGCCTACGCCATCCTGGGCACGGCGCCTGTGCAGGGGCATATCAGTGGCGTCGTGGACATACCCAACTCCTGCGCCACGCTATGGATACCGACGCAGATCTTCGACTTCGATATCCGGCCGGAGGCCAATGGACCCACTGTGCATATCAAGGGAGGTGCCGATGTGCTCCTCTCACCCGACCTGGCCTGACGTAGCCTGACGAGCGCCGGGTCGATGTGAAGCGATCTGAAGCAACCGGCGGCCGGCGCGGATTCCCGTATTCGCACGGACCGCGCCGGCCGGTTCCAACCGAGCGGAGACCTGAATGCCCATTTATGAATACGCGTGCGTGGATTGCGGCACCTTCAGCGCGGTGCGGCGCATCGACGATCGCGATGCGCCTCAGGCGTGTCCCGGCTGCGGCCAGGAAGCGCCGCGCATGGTCACGGCGACGATGCTGGCGCTGATGCCGTCGGCCCGGCGTGCCGCGCATGCCGGTAACGAGCGCAGCGCCCATGCGCCGGTCAGTTCGCAGGGGCACCGCCACGGGCCCGGCTGCGGCTGCTCGGGGGGGAGTGCCCGGCTGGCCGGCAAGCCGGACGGCGCCAAGTCCTTTCCCGGCACGCGGCCCTGGATGATCAGCCATTAGCGACGCCATCTGGCGACGGGCTACGCAAGGCACGGATCGAAGGAAGGCAGCAAGCGCGCGGCCTGGCACCCCCGCGGCCGGATTCAGAAGCGGTAGGTCACGCTGCCCACAACGGTCCGCCGCGCGCCGAAGTAGCAGTCGCCACGTGCCAGGCAAGTGGTGACGTATTGCTTGTCGAACAGGTTGGTCAGGTTGAGCGCGACGCGTAGCGGGCCATGGTCATAGGCGAGCATGGCATCGAACAGCGTCACGCCGCTGACCTTGTTCTGGTCCGTGCCGTCGTAGCTCGGGCCGACATAGCGCACGCCGCCGCCGGCGGCGAAGCCCGGCAGTTCGAACAGGTTGAACTTGTAGGTTGCCCACAGCGAGGCCATGTTCGACGGCGTGCTGGCCAGGCGCTTGTCGATTTCGGCGGCGCTGCCTTCGGTCACGCGGGCGTCCAGGTAGGTGTAGCTGGCAATCACGTCGAGCCGGTTCGACAGCGAGGCCGTGGCTTCCACTTCAATGCCGCGCGTACGCGCCTCGCCCACCTGCACGGTGTCCGGCATGCCGTTGACCACGCCGGCGGTCTTGCGGTTCTTTTCCCGCATGTCGAAGGCGGCCACGGTCAGCATGGCGTTCTTGCCCGGCGGCTGGTACTTGATCCCGGCCTCCCACTGGGAGCCGCGCAGCGGCTTGAAGGCCTGGTTGGCCTTGTTGAAACCGGCGAGGCCCTGGAAGGATTCCGAGTAGCTCACGTATGGATTCAGGCCCATGTCGGACTGGTACATCAGGCCGAATCGCTTAGTCAGTTCGTTGTCGTCGCGCGAGGCCGACGGCGTGTTGTCCTGCGATGCGCGCGACCAGTCGTAGCGCAGGCCAAGCATCAGCAGCCACTTGTTCCAGGAGAGCTGGTCCTGGAGGTAGATGCCGGTCTGCGCCTGTGTGCTGGGGTTGAGATCGCGTGTCGATGCCGGCGCGACGAAGTTGCCGTAGACGGGATTGAATACGTTGAGCGGCGCGGCGGTGCCGCCCACGCCGGTGCGGCCGGTAATCTCGGCGTGCTGGTAGTCCAGGCCGGTGAGCAGCCGATGGCCGATGCTGCCCGTCCGGAATGTCGCCTGTGCCTGGTTATCGATGGCAAATGCGTTCAGCGTGGGCTGGTTCAGGTAGACCGTGCGGCGCATCAGCGTATCGCTGCCCGGCACCCAGCCATGCGTCGCGCCGGTAAAGCCCGCCGCATAGATGCTGCGGTAGTCGACCGTGCTGTGCGAATAGCGCAGGTTCTGGCGCACCGTCCAGGTGTCGCTCGCCTTGTGCTCGAACTGGTAGCCGACGGAGGCCTGTTCGGCGGTGTACCGGTCGAAGCCCGGTTCGCTGCTGAACAGGTGATCGGGAATCTGGCCCGCCGGGTTGGAGTACAGCGTCCCGCGCCAGGGATAGAAGCCCACCGACGTGCCGCTTTCATCTCGCTGGAAGTTGGCAAGCAAAGTGAACGACGTGTCGGCACTGGGCCGGAATGTGAGGGAGGGCGCGATCAGGTAGCGGTTGTCCTTGACGTAGTCGACCTGGGTATCGCTGTCGCGCGCAAGGGCCACCAGCCGGTACAGCCACTTGCCGTCGGCATCCAGCGGCCCGGTCAGGTCGGCCTGGRCCTGCTTGCGGTTGTAGTTGCCGAACTGCACGCCGATCTCGCGGGCGGCTTCGGCCTGCGGGCGCTTGCTGACAAGGTTCAGGATCCCTCCGACCGCGCCCTGGCCAAACAGCATCGACGACGGGCCGCGCAGCACGTCGATGCGTTCCAGCCCGTAGACGTCGGTGCGCACGTTGTTATAGAAGCCGACCTGGTTGAGCAAACCGTCCTGGTATTGCGTGAAGTCCGTACCGCGGAACTTGCCCCAGTCGCCCCGGTTGTCATTGCCATACGGGCCGGCATAGACGCCGGCGCTGTAACCCAGCGCCTGCTGCACCGACTGGGCGCCTTGCGCTTCGATGCGGTCGCGGGTGATCACGGAGATGGACTGCGGCGTTTCCATCAAGGGAGTGTCGGTCTTGGTCGCTGTCGCGCTGCGTTTGGCCACGAACCCGTGCACCGGGCCGGTCGGCGTTTCGTCGGCGTTGCTGGCCCGCACCGTCACCGCTGGCAGCTCCGCTGCATCCGCCTTGCCAACTGACGGCTGGGCCGCCGGCGCCTGGGCGAAGGCCGTACCGATGGCCTGGAGGCTCAATGCCACGGTGGTCAGGGAAACGGTGTGGCGCCTCCGGCGGGGTTGGCGGAGTGCGGCGCGCTTCGGCATGTTCAGGTTCATCGGTATTTTCAGGATGTTTCGAGACGGCCGGGGAGATGGCGGGAAACCGTTGGCCTGTTGCTTTATAAATAGAAATACAAATCATTATCAATATCGTTTGCATTGTAACTGAATGTGTCGAAAAGAATACAAAGGTGATAGCGCGACAGGGTTATTGGCCTGCCGGCCGCATTGGCTTACCGGCGCGGGCCTGCGCGCGCCCCGGGCTCCCTTGAAGTGGAAGCGGAAAACGCGCGCGAGACGCAGCGCGGCGGCAGACCGCCACTTGCCGCGTCAGCGGGATAGGCAGGCGATCGCGCTGCGCAGGGGGAGGTGGAGCAAGGATGGCCGCGTCGCCCCCGGTTGCCGAAGCCTGACCTCGGTACGAGGCATCGACGAGGCGGAAGGGGGCGTGTCTGGCGAGGCGGTGGCCGTCGCCAGCGCGATTAACGGTGCATGAGCGCGAGCCTTACGAGTTCCACGCTCCGGCTGCCGTTCATCTTGAACTTCAGGGAGGCGACCTGCTTGCGGACCGTGTTCTCGGATACGCCGTTCTGCACGGCGAATTCAGCGGGCGACTGTCCGGCGACGAGGCCGGAAAGCACCTTGGCGTCCGGGGACGCCCGGTGTTCCCTGAAACCGCGGAACCGGCCGTCGCTGGCATGGCCTAGAATTGCCTTGCGAGACCAACGCGTCGCGAGCGGAGGGGGCCGAATGGCACGGTTTTGCAGCAGGCTCATCCAGGCAGGCATGCTTGCCTGCGTGCTCGCGTATTCCGCGTCCGGGCTGGGCGGCGAGGACGTAGCGCTATTGCCCGTCAAGCTCCCGCGGCACGTTGAGATTCAGTTGCCGAAGGGATGGACGCTGTTGTCGGAGGCGCAAAGCCGGGGCCGCGAGGTGACGCTCGATGCCGCGACCGACATCACGCGCCATGCATCGGGGGGGGACCGGCTGAACCTCCTTCACGCCGTGTCGAACCCCAGTGGCCCGTATGCAGCCGTCGTGATCAACTCGATTCAGCCGCCGGGCGTTTCGTTCAGGCAGGTGCGCAAATTCGATGAGGACATGCTCAAGGCGTTCGGCGCAGGCTTCGAACGCTTGATCCGGGATTCGCTCAGGAAGTCCGGCAGGCAATTGCTGTCGATCACCAGTCCGCGACTTGAGACGGTTGGCGGCTGGCCTGCCATTGCCATCAGTTACACTCGAAGCGGCGACCAGGGCACGATTTACGTGCAGCACTTCGACATCTATACGCCAGACCAGGAGCTTCTGCTGATCCTGGCCTGCCGCGACGCGGGGCGCGGCACATGGCTGCCAGTGCTCGAACGGATCACGAAGTCGCTTGTGGCCGGCGAGAACTAGGTCGCCGGACTGATCCGGACGCGCATTCAGGTACCCGCGCACCTTGCGCGGCTGGCTTGCCGCGAACGCCAGGCGGTCGCGCAGCGCATGGGAACTGGCCAGGCACTGACGCGGGCGAGCGTGCATCGGCTTCAGAAGGACGACCAGTCCGAAGCCGATGAGGATGCCGCCGGCGCAGCCGCAGCGCTTGCACGCGGCGCAACCCCCCGCGGCGAGACAGTGACGGCCTTCGGCGCGGGCGCGCGGCTGGCGGCGCTGGCCACGGCCTGGTTGCCCAGCCTGAAGACGGCCACCGTGTCCTTCAACCTGCTGGCTTGCTCCTCCAGCGATTGCGCGGCGGCTGCCGCCTCCTCGACCAGCGAGGCGTTCTGTTGCGTCACTTCGTCCATCTGGCTCACCGCGTGCGCGACGTGGTCGATGCCGCTGTTCTGTTCGACCGATGCGGCGGAGATCTCGCCCATGAGTGCGCACCTCGCCGGCGACGACGGCAAAGCCGCGCCCCTGTTCGCCCGCGCGAGCCGCTTCCACAGCCGCATTCAGCGCCAGGATATTGGTCTCGAAGGCGATGCCCTCGATGATGCTGATGATGTCGGCAATGCGGGTGGAGCTTTCGTTGATCTCGCCCATGGTCGCGACCGCGTTGCGGATCACTTCGCCGCCGTGGTTGGCGGTTTGCGTTGCTGTTGCCGACAGCACCGTGGCCTGGCGCGCGTTATCGGCGTTCTGCTTCACGGTGGTGGTCAGCTCTTCCATGCTGGCCGCGGTTGCTTCGAGCGAGGCGGCCTGCTGCTCGGTGCGCGATGACAGGTTGACGTTGCCCGCGGCGATTTGCCTGGTTGCCGCCGCGATCGTTTCGCTGCCGGTGCGTACCGACAGCACGGTTTGCGCCAGGCCGTCCTGCATCTGGGAGATGCCCGACAGAAGCTGGCCCATCTCATCTTGCGAGCGGATTTCGACCGGCCGGCTCAGATCGCCCGCGGTAGCCGTCCGCGATGGCGGAAAGGCGCTTACGGAGGGCTGGTGTACCAGCGCCGGAGCACCGGAAATCCGCTCTTCAGGGCCTGTTGTCTGCCGGGCAGATCAGGGATGCCCGCGAATCAGGCCATGATGCCGGTCTTCACGCGGCCGGCCCTTCCGGCGGCAGCATCTCGTACACCAGCGCGCGCAAGCGCATGACGGCTGCCGGCAGGTTGGCCTGGCGCATCGCCAGGTGCAGCGGGGCAGTCAGCGACGGGCTGCCGGCAAGCGCGCGGTAGGCGATGTCGTCGCCGCCCAGGCGGCGCATGGAGGCGGGTACCACAGAAACACCAAGGCCTGCCGCCACCAGGCTCAGCGTGGCGGGCAGGCGCGGCGCTTCCTGCGCCACCAGCGGGCTGAAGCCCGCCGCGCGGCATGCGGTCAGGATGGCGTCGTACAGCCCCGGCCCGGCCGGGCGGCGGTAGAGGATGAACGGCTCGCGCGCCAGCGCCGATAGCGGCAAGGCGCCGGCATCCGCTGCCAGCGGGTGCCCGGCCGGCAGCGCGGCCAGCATCGGCTCCTCCAGCACGGCATCGAGCAACAGCCCGGTGGTGCTGCCCACCGGCGAGCGCACGAAGGCCGCGTCGAGCCGCTCATGCAGGATCGCGTCCACCAGTTCGCTGGTGCCGGCTTCCTCCAGCGTGACGGCAACGCCCGGCACGCTCTCGCGAAACCTGCGCAGCACGGCGGGGACGAAAGGGTGCGAGGCGGCGGAACTGGTGAAGCCGACGGCGAGCCGCCCTTGCTCCCCGGCCGCGGCACGGCGCACCACCTCGGCCACGCCTTCGGCTCGCGCCAGCACCGCGCGGGCTTCCTCCAGCAACGCCAGCCCGGCCTCGGTAGGCCGCACACCACGCGGCAGGCGCCGCATCAGCAATACGCCGAGTTCGGCCTCCAGGCCGCGCAACAAGCGCGTGAGCGGCGGTTGCTGCATGCCCAGGCGCTCGGCGGCGCGGGTGACGTGTCCTTCTTCGGCCAACGCGACGAAGGCGCGCAGCCGGCGTAGCTCGATCATTGCGATACTCTCAGGGTATGGATTTTGTACTCAGGATGCATTGGAAATCATAGCAGTTCGGGCCTATGCTGACGGCGTGAATCGCATCGCGCTGGAGCACGGCCATGCAGCAAGACAGGGTTGGAGGGCAGGATCAGGCCGGGGATGCCGGTTTGCCTGCCGCGTCGCATGCAGGCAATCTGCTGGAATTCCTGGCCTGGCTGGCAGCCGGGCCGCGCACCTATGCCGACACCATGGAGGCATGGCGCACTTCCTGCCCGCGGCTTTCCGCGTGGGAGGACGCGAACGCGGCCGGCCTGGTCGACATGGAGTGCGCGGCGGGCGTGCCGCGCGCGCAGGCTGTGGTCCTGCTCACCGCGAAGGGCAAGGCCGTGCTGCGCCGGGCGAGGCCGCCATCGGCGTGAAGAACGCCAGCGTATCGACGCATTCACCAAGCACCGGAACCGAACCCGCAAAGGAGCAGCAATGACTTGGTCAGCCAGGCAGTACGTGAAATTCGAGAACGAACGGACCCGTCCGGTCCGGGACCTGCTGGCCGCCGTGCCAGGGCGCGAGCCGCGCGTGGCGGTGGATATCGGCTGCGGCCCGGGCAACTCGACCGAGGTGCTGGCCGCGTGCTTTCCCGGCGCCCGCGTGACCGGGCTGGACAGCTCGGCCGACATGGTCGAGGCCGCGCGCAAGCGGCTGCCGGAGCTGAAGTTCGAAGTCAGCAGCATCGAAACCTGGGACGACCCGGGACCCTACGATGTGATCCTCGCCAACGCCGTGCTGCAATGGCTGCCCGACCACGCGCGCCTGCTGCCCGCGCTCGCCGCCAAGCTGGCGCCGGGCGGCAGCCTGGCGATCCAGGTGCCGGACACGCTGGACACGCCGGCGCACCGCCTGATGCGCGACGTCGCCGCCGACGGCCCGTGGGCCGGCAAGCTGGCCGCCGCCGCGCAGGCGCGCACCGCACTGCCGGGCGCGGCCTGGTACTACGCGCTGTTGCGCGCGCACTGTGCCACGGTCGATGTGTGGCACACCACTTACCATCACGCGCTGGCGGATGGCCCGGCCGCGATCGTGGAGTGGTTCAAGGGTACCGGCCTGCGCCCGTTCCTGGATCCGCTGGACGAAGCGGAGCGGGCGGCCTACCTGGAGCGCTATACGGCGGAAGTGGCGCGAGCCTATCCGCCGATGGCGGACGGCTCCGTGCTGCTGCCGTTCCCGAGGTTCTTTATCGTGGCGACACGTTAGCGGTGAAACAGGCGGGCTTCAGCGGCCCGCTGTCAGCTTGCATTTGGTAGCTGGAGCGAGGACTACGATCGGTTTTTCATCAACCAAAGCGGACGAAGGCACATCGACGATATCCTCATGCACCGTGACAGGCATGACGACCGTGTAAGTCCGCCAATCCAGCCACGCGTAGCCGGTCGCCGACATCGCAGCGAGGAACGCGAACACGAGAACCGGGACGGCAACCAACAGCGTCTGCGCTCCGGTTGCGGTTGGCGCATGTTGCCCAAGGAATATAGACCCTGGCAGACCGCATATCGGCGGCGGCAGCTGAAGGCATGCCGTTAGGTTACTGGCGCTGGCGTGACTTCGCCGGTTTGCTGGCGTTGGCTTTGACTAGTCCGCCGATCATTTTCCYGATCGAATAGATGGACACGATCGGCTCGTGCCCAATACCTCGATCCTCGGCGATGACGCCCGCATTTAACAGACCGTGCTCCGGTCACGGCAACCCGGTCGGCACATTGTTCGCCAATCGGTGCCGAACACCATTCAAAAAATGGGTGCCTGCCGCGCCGGCCGGGACTGGTCCCCGTTACAGCTCGCTAAAGATGGCTCGGTCCCGCAGGTAGCCACCGCCCTCCCGCCGCGTGTTGGTCTGGCTCACGATCACCCAGTCGCGCAGGTCTCCGACATCCGCATCGGTCTGCACCGGGAAGACGGCGCCAATCTCGGCCTTGCAATTCGGCCCCTGGTCAACCTCCGGCGGCGTCATCCGGCGGTCGATCCAGGCCCGGTTTTCCTTGTAGATCTTCAGCTCGAACCCGCTGAGCGGCCGGTTGGCCGCATGCTTGCGGCACACATTCTCGATGGCCGTGTTGCGATCGAGCTCGGTCACGGCCCCTGCCATGTAGAAGCCCGCCAGCGAGTCATGCATGTGGTCCTCGAACAGCGCATGGCAGCCATCCGGCGGCGGCACAGGATCTTCAAAGTGCGACATCGCAGCGGTCTCAAACGGCGTCAACGCTTTGGCCATATTGGCGGCGAGTACCTGCATCAGGTTGGCCCCGGCACGCTCCTGGGGCGACAGCATGAGCGGGTTGCGATCCCCATAAGGGGAACGATGGGGCGCGGCCCGGTATCGCACCAGTACCAGGTCGCCCTTGAGGCGGTCATTCGATTCCTGCAGGTCCATCTGGTCCTGGGGATTGGCCGCGAGGTAGAAAGGGCTATGTTCCAAACGCCGCAGCAGCCACGCACGCCACTGGAAAAAGCGCGCGTAGTGCTGGCTGAGCTGCTCGTTRTAGGGCCCGCCTTCGCAACGGCTCCACCGCATGTACTGGTTCCAGACCTGCACCATGCGGGGGTCCGCCTCCAGGTCGGCTCGCACCTTGTCYTCCATGCCCCAAGTCTGGGTGAGCGGCACGCCAGCCAGCAGGGCCGCCTTGTACATATGCAGCAGCGGGATCTGCGACATCAGCGCGGGCAGGCCATCCCGGGCCTTGCCCTGGTCGCCCGCCCCATAGCCGCCGCCCACGTCCGAGTGCATGCCGGGGTACAGCACCTC
>NZ_JBFTNE010000121.1:0-18666 GCF_056397325.1 Cupriavidus sp. 05N39 | reverse complement strand
GCCCCATCCGGCACGCCTTTTTTGCCTACTTTTTTGGCAAGACAAAAAAGTAGGTCGCCGCCCCGCAGGGGTGGTGAAACTGCCTTTGACTTTAAGCCTTTGACGTTAAGCTTTTGACTTACCCAAAACCAGCCACCACCATGTCCACCCCAGCCTTCGAATCCAAGCTAGTCACCACCAACACCCCCAACGACCTGACCGAAAAGCTAGCCGCCCTCCCACGCCCGCTCGTCTTCACCAACGGCGTCTTCGACATCCTCCACCGCGGCCACGCCACCTACCTCGCGCAAGCCAAAGCCTTCGGCGCGAGCCTGGTTGTGGGCGTCAACAGCGACGCCTCCGTCCGCATGCTCGGCAAAGGCGACGACCGCCCCCTCAATCACGAGTCGGACCGCATGGCGCTGGTCGCCGCGCTGGCATCCGTGGACCTGGTGGTGATGTTCCGCGAGAAAACGCCGGTCGAGCTGATCCGGCTGGTGCGCCCGGACATCTACGTCAAGGGCGGCGACTACGATATCGATACGCTGGAAGAAACGCGGCTGGTGCGCAGCTGGGGCGGGCAAGCCCATGCCATCGCCTTCCTGCACGACCGTTCCACTACCAAGCTGCTGTCCAAGGTTCGCCAGGTGCAGTAATCCGCCAGCGGCGCATCAGGCGCAGCTGAGCATGTCCTGCACGCCGTAGCGCCGGCGCATCTCGTCAAGCCGCGTACGCAGCGCCGCGTCGGCATTGCGCACGCGCAGCCACTGGCGCGTGAGCGGATGCGGCGTGTCGCTCAGCACCGCGGTACGCACGCCGTGCTCGCGCAGGTTGTCCAGGAAATGCTCGGCATGCTCGCGCTCCTGGAACAGGCCCAGCGACACCGTATAGGTTTCGGGCGTCCCCGCGCTGACCACCGACACATCGGTGATGTTGCGCCGGCGCAACTCACCGAGCTTGCGCTGCAGGTTCTCGCGCGTGGACTGCGGCGGCAGGTGAACCCACCAGCGCGCTTGCTCCTGCCGCTCGAACTGCTCCACCCGCCAGGCGCCGGCCGGTGCGCCTGCCAGTTCATCGGCCACGCGCCGCACCAGGTCGCCGTTGAAGCCACCGATCTCCACGCAGGCCATGGTGGACGCGGCGGCATGCGCGGCAGGCTGAAGCGCCGGCGCGGATGCCGGGCTTGCCCGGTCCTCCCGCGCCATCTGGCGGAATCGTTCCGCGCGGGTCTGCTGGGCGGCGCGTCCGGGTTCGCGCGCGCTTTCCATCCAGCCAGCCAGGGGCTGTGGGCCGAAAGCGCCCAGCACGGCCGCCAGCAGCAGCGCATTGACCAGGACCAGCAGGATTAACAGGCTTCGTTGGAGCATGGGGGCGATGCAGGGGAAACGAGAGGCTTGGAGAACAATGGCCGGCGCAGATCAGTCCAGGGCATCGGCCCGGCTCCGCGAGGCCATCACATGCAGGCCGAGCAGCACGAGATTATCGTGCATCTCGAACGGCATCGAGAGGGCGTTCGCCAGCATATGGCGGGCGCCGCCGGACAGCAGGCAGCGTACCGGACCGCGCTCGCCGAGGGCACGCCAGGTGCGCTCCACCGCACCGGCCTGCGCCGCCAGGCAGCCGGCGGCAATGGCGTCCCGGGTGTTGTCGGCCCAGGGTGCGGCCAGCCCGGTGTCGCCGACGCCCAGGGCTGGCAATTGCGCGGTGTTCTGCGCCAGCGCGCCCAGCATCAGGTCCAGGCCGGGCAGGATCAGCCCGCCCTCGAAACGGTCCTGCGCGCTCACCACGTCGAGCGTGGTGGCGGTGCCGGCGGTGACGATCAGCAGCGCACCCTCCGGCCGGTAGCACCGCGCGCCGATGCTGCCGATCCAGCGGTCGACGCCGAGCTGGGCGGGATCGCGGTAGCCGTTGACCAGGCCGCCGAAGCGCGGGCCCGAGCGTACCCAGTTCACACCGGCGCCGGGGCCGAACACGGTGTCCAGCGTGGCTTGCAGGCTGGCGGCGATGGCCGGGCCGGCTACGTTGCTGACCCACACCTGCGGCCGGGCGCCGGCGGGACCGGCCGTCCGCAGCGACGCCCATTGCGCCACCAGCGTGGACAGTGCGTCGTGTGCCACGGCGCCGCCGTGCTGCCACGGCGTGGGCAGCGGCGCCTCGTGCAACACAGCGCCGGACCAGGCGTCTTCGCACCAGGCCCATTTCAGGCGGGTGTTGCCGATATCGATCAGCAGTTGCGGCACGCGCGGCATGCCGGCGGTGGAAAAGCTCATGCGCCCGCTCCCGGGCCTTCGTCCGCCGGGCGTAGCGAGACTTCGCCGCTGGCGATGCGCTCCAGGCCCATCGGCGTTTCAAGCAACAAGTGGCCGTCGCCGTCCACGCCGCGCGCCAGGCCTTCGGCCTGCACGCGGCCGTCGTGCAGCAGGCGCACCGGCTGGTCGCGATACGCGTCGCGGGCCGACCAGCGGGCCGCCATCGGCGCGAATCCCCGCGCCAGGAAATCGTCGCGCATCGTCGCCAGCCGGTTCAGCACGGCGGCCAGCAAGGCGGTGGGATCGCAATCCGGCAGGTATTCGGTCACGCCGGCCAGGCTGCGCCCGAGCGCGGCCTCCATCTGCGCATCGCGTACCAGGTTCAGGCCGATGCCGATCACCGCCCAGACGCGCTGCGGCCCTGCCGGCACCGACTCAATCAGGATGCCGGCCAGCTTGCGGCCGTCGATCTGCAGGTCGTTGGGCCATTTCAGGCCCACGGCGGCGCCGAGCCGCGCATCGCAGTCGGCCAGCGCCTCGGCCAGCGCCAGCCCCACCGCCAGGCTCAGCCCGCTGAGTTGCGACGGCGCCAGCGGCAATGGCATCGCCACCGAGAAGGTCAGCCCGGCCTGGCCCTGCCAGGGACGGCCCTGGCGGCCGCGGCCCGCGGTCTGGCGGTAGGCCAGGCGCAGCGCGCCGGCCTCGGTCCACGGCGCGCTGCGGCAGGCCTGCGTCAGGTCGGCATTGGTCGAGCCGGTCTCGTCGACGACGTCGAGGGTCCAGCCGCTGGCGGCACCCGTGAGCGCGGCGCGCAGGCGGTCGGAGTCGATGCGCCAGGCCGGGGCTGGCGGGGCGGACGGCGGCAAGGATGGGTCTGCGGACATGCGAATCGGCGTTGGACGGCACAAAGGGCACGAAGGGCGCAAAGGGCACAACGTGCGCAAGAAGTACGAGAGGTACGGCTTGCGTCGGTGGAACAGGCCGCGCAGCCGGGACCGCGCGGGGAATCCAGCCCGCATTGTAGCCGCGCGAATCCGCCGCCGAGGCGGTCCGGGCGCCCGCTGACCCTGCGGGTGGCATAGAATCGGGACTTGCCCATCACTTCCACCCATCCTTTGGAAAGCCTTACCACGCCAGCCATCGAAGTGACGCGCGCGGACGGAGCGGCGACGGTGCGATTGCGCGGCGACTGGACCGCGCTGGCGCTCTCGGACTGCCACCACGCGCGCGGCCTGCGCCATGACTTGCATGCGATTGCCACGGATTCGCACTGGTCGCTGGCCGGCCTCGGCCGGCTCGACCACATCGGCGCGCAACTGATGTGGCAGGCCTGGGGCGGCAAGCTGCCCGAGCGCCTTGAGGCCAGCGAGGCCCAGCGGCGGGTGTTCGCGCGCATCGCCGGCCTGCGCCGCGAAAACTGGAAGAAACATATCGTGGACCGGTTCAACCCGGTGACACTGTTCGGCGCCTCGATCCTGTCGATGTTCTCGCAACTCGGCAACGGCGTGACCATGCTGGGCCAGCTGGCCTTCGACCTGCTGCGCCTGGCGCGCGCGCCGCATCGCGGCCCCTGGCGCGAGATCTCGGCCAACATCTACAACGTCGGCTATAAAGCGCTCGGCATTACCGCGCTGGTGGGCTTCCTCATCGGCATCGTGCTGTCGTACCTGTCCGCCAACCAGTTGCGCACCTTCGGCGCCAGCATCTTCATCGTCAACATCCTGGGCATGGCGGTGATCCGCGAACTGGGGCCGGTGCTGGCGGCCATCCTGATCGCCGGCCGCTCGGGCTCGGCCATCACCGCGCAGATCGGCGTGATGCGCGTCACCGAGGAGCTCGACGCCATGCGCGTGATGGGCATCTCGCACGGCTTCCGGCTGATCATGCCGCGTGTGATCGCGCTGGCCATCGCCATGCCGCTGCTGGTGGCGTGGACCGACGTGCTGGCGCTGGCCGGCGGCATGCTGGCGGCCAAATTCCAGCTCGATATCAGCGTGGCCTTCTTCCTGCGCGCGCTGCCCGATGCGGTGCCGGTGGCCAACCTGTGGATGGGGCTGGGCAAGGGCGTGGTGTTCGGCATCCTGATCGCGATCACCGCCTGCCATTTCGGCTTGCGCATCCAGCCCAATACGCGCAGCCTGGGCGAAGGCACCACCGCCTCGGTGGTGACCTCGATCACGGTGGTGATCATTGCCGATGCGATCTTCGCCATCCTGTTCAAGGACATCGGACTATGACAACCGCCACCGCTTCCACGACGCCACAAGCGGCCCGCCCGGCCTCCATGCCCGGCACGGCGCAAGAATCCGGGCGCACTACCGTCATCGAAGTGCGCGACCTCGTCAAGCGCTTTGGCGAGGCGGTCGTGCACGACCACCTGAACCTCGATGTCTATCGTGGCGAAGTGCTGTCCATCGTCGGCGGCTCGGGCAGCGGCAAGACCGTGCTGCTGCGCCAGATCGTCGGGCTGGACCGGCCCACCTCAGGCACCATCCGCGTGTTCGGCGAGGACCTGATGCGGCTCGATGCCGCGCGCCTGCAAGCCCTGCGCAACCGCTGGGGCCTGCAGTTCCAGCGCGGCGCGCTGTTTTCCGCGCTGTCGGTGATCGACAATATCGCGCTGCCGCTGCGCGAACTTCGCACCCTGCCCGACGATCTCATCTGCCAGGCTTCGCTGCTCAAGCTGCAGTTGGTGGGGCTGTCCGCCCGCGACGCGGACAAGATGCCGTCCGACCTGTCCGGCGGCATGATCAAGCGCGTGGCGCTGGCCCGCGCGCTGGCCCTGGAGCCCGAACTGGTGTTCCTGGACGAGCCCACCGCCGGGCTGGATCCGATGGCCTCCGACGACTACGTGGCGCTGATCTGCGAACTGCGCCGCGAACTGGGCCTGACCGTGGTGATGGTGACCCACGACCTCGACACCCTGGTGGCGCTGTCCGACCGCGTCGCCGTGCTGGCGGACCGCAAGGTGCTGGCAGCGCTGCCGATACCCGAACTGGTGCATATCGACCACCCGTTCATCCGCGAGTATTTCCTGGGCGAGCGCGGGCAACGCGCCATGCAGGCCCTGGCGGTGACACCGGCGGGCCCGCAATCTGGAGAAGCATGATGGAAAACAAGTCAAACGCCTTCCTCGCGGGCGTTTTTACGATCGGCCTCGCCATCCTGGTGCTGTTCTCGATCTTCTGGTTCAGCAGCGACCACGCGGTGCGCGTGCCCTACGACCTGATCACCCGCTCCACCGTCAACGGGCTGGGGCCGCAGGCCGACGTCAAGTACCGCGGGCTGGACGTGGGCAAGGTGGTGTCGATCCGCTTCGATCCCGCCGTGCCGGGCCAGATCATCGTGCGCATCAGCGTCAACCAGGACACCCCGATCACCCGCACCACCTATGCCACGCTCGGCTTCCAGGGCGTGACCGGGATCGGCTATGTGCAGCTCGACGACACCACCGCGCAGGAGGGCGGCACGCCATCGCCCCATCTGGCCACCTCCTCCAAGTCGGTGGCGCGCATCACCATGCGGGCCGGCTTCTTCGAAGAGCTGGAAAAGCGCGGCGACAGCTTGCTGACACAGCTCGAAACGATCATGGGCTCGCTCAACGACATGTTCCAGGCCGACAACCGGCGCGAACTGATGGGCGCGATCCGCTCGGTGCGCAAGACCGCCGACGACTACTCTCAGCTGGCCAACTCGCTCGCGCCGGCGGTGCGCCAACTGCCGCAGGTGACCGAAAACCTGAACGCCACGCTGGCCTCGACGCGGCGCCTGACCCAGGAACTGGCCAGCCCGAACGGCACCGTGCTGCGCACCATTGACCGCGTCGGGCACGACCTGCAGGGCGCCGCCGATTCGATCCAGTCGGCCGCCGGTGGCGTCAGCCAGGATACGCTGCCGCAGATCAACGGGCTCGCGCGCGATGCGCGCCAGACCATGCGCAGCATCGACCGCGCCGCCAGCCAGTTCAACGACAGCCCGCGCAGCGTGCTGTTCGGCGGCCCGGCCACCATGCCGGGCCCCGGCGAGCCTGGCTTCCAGGCGCCGTGAGCGGAACAGGTACCGTGATCCCGCGCCCCCAAGCAATCGCCGCGCGCCTGGTCCGCCAGGTGCGCACGGCAAACCCTTCGAGCAATCCGAGCCCCACGGGCAAACCGAGGCAATCCATGATGCGCACCGCCCATCTCCGGCCAGATCGTTCCGGCACCTCCGGCGTTTGCGGCCTGCCGCGCCGGCTTGCCGCCGGCATCGCGCTGGCCGGCCTGCTGCTGGGCGGCTGCGCCCTCACGCCCTCCACGTCCACCATCACCTACGACCTGGGCCCGCCGGCCGGGGCGGCGCCCGGCGCCACGCCCCTGCCCAGGATGCGCGTGGCGCAAACCGACGGCCCCACCTGGATGGACGGCAACTCACTCTTCTATCGCCTGCACTACGCCCAGGCCGAGCGCCTGCAGCCCTATGCCACCCAGCGCTGGGTGATGTCGCCGGTGCGCCTGTTCGACGACCGCCTGCGTGAAGCGGTGGCCTCGCGCGGGGCGCTGACCTGGTTCGGCGATACCGCCACGCCGGCGCTGAAGATCGACATGCTGGAGTTCGAGCAGGTCTTCGACAGCGCCAGCGCCAGCCGCGGCGTGATCCGGGTGCGTGCCAGCGTGTTCCGCAACGGGCTGCGCGGGCAGAAGACCTTCGTGGTGGCGCAGCCCGCGCCCACGGCCGATGGCGCCGGCGGCGTCAAGGCGCTCGCCACGGGCACCGACGCCGCCATCGCGGCGATCCTCGACTGGGTGGCCACGCTACCGCTGCAATAACCCGGTCCCGCATGGCATCGGCACCCGCTCCGCTCACTCCCTTGCCGCCCACGCCCCGCCATTCGCCGCTGGCGCGGGTGGGGCTGCTGTGCTTCACCCTTCTGGTGATCTACGGCAGCCTCTTTCCGTTCACGGGCTGGACCGACAACGGCATCTCACCGCTGGCCTTCCTCACCGCGCCCAAGCCGCGCTACCTGACCGAGTTCGATCTCATCACCAATGTGCTCGGCTATTGCCCCTTCGGCGCGCTGTTGGTGCTGTCCCTGCACCCGCGCGTGTCCGGCGCGCGCGCGACGCTGCTGGCGCTGGTGGCGGGCGCGCTGCTCTCAGGCTGCATGGAAGCGCTGCAAACCTGGCTGCCCAACCGCATCTCGTCCAATATCGACCTGATCACCAATGCGCTGGGCGCCCTGCTGGGCGGCGCCGTGGTGGCGCCCTTCTCGGCCGCGCTGATCGACCGCGGCTCGCTGCGCCAGTTGCGCATGGCCTGGTTCGAGCCACATGCCAGCTTCGCCATCATCCTGCTGCTGCTGTGGCCGTTCGCGCAGATCTTCCCGCAGGAGCACCTGTTCGGCATGGGCGCGATCGTGCGCGAGTGGCTGACCGACCCCGACTCCTGGCCCGTGCAGTGGCTGCAAGGCATGTTCCCGACGCTGCCCGACCTGATCGAAAGCGTAGGCCTGCTGCGGCCCGACGACGTGCAGGGACAGCAGTTGCTGGAATCGCTGGTGACCGCGTGCGGATGGGTCGGCACCGGGCTGTTCGCCTCGGCGGCGATGCGGCGCAATGCCCCGATGCTGCGCATTCTGGCCGGCTTGCTGGCCTGCACGCTGCTGCTCAAGGCGGCCGTGGCGGAACTGCAGTTCCCGGACGACAACGCCTTCAACTGGCTGTCCGAAGGCGGCCGTTTCGCCCTGCTGACGGGCTCGCTGGTGCTGGTATTGCTATTGCGGCTGCCGCGCTGGCTGCGCGGCGCGCTGGCGCTGGCCGCGCTGATGTTGCTGGTGCTGCTGTCCAACCTGCTGCCCGCCAATCCCTATTCCTGGATCTCGGAGCAGGGCTGGCGCCTGGGCCGCTTCATCCACTTCAACAGCCTGGCGCAGTGGCTGGCCTGGATGTGGCCGTTCCTGGCGCTGTTCTACCTGATCTGGCGCTTCGAGCAATTCCAGCTGGACCGCCGCAGCTTGCGGCGCGCACGCCGCAAGCTGCGGCGGCAGGCGGCGGCGAAAAAGGGATAGGCCACCGCCCGGGGCCTGACCGCTTCAGTGCGTCTGGCCGCCCTGCTCGCGGATATCGTCCTGCGTCGACAGCGCGGTAGCCACCGCGCAGCGGATGCCGTCGATCATCGTGGCCAGCGCCAGGCTGGGCTGGCCCGGATGCCGCGCGGCCTGCTCCGGCAGATAAGGAATATGGATGAAGCCGCCACGCACGCCCGCCGGCACGCTTTGCGTCGCCAGCAAGTGCATCAGCCCGTAAAACACGTGATTGCAGACGAAGGTGCCGGCGGTCTGCGAAACCGAGGCCGGCACGCCAGCCGTGCGCATCCGGCGCACGATGGCCTTGATTGGCAGGCTGGAAAAATACGCCGCGGGGCCATCCTCCGCGATGCGGCTATCGACGGGCTGCGCGCCGGCGTTGTCGGCGATGCGCGCATCGTCGACATTGATCGCCACGCGCTCCACCGACATTTCCGGGCGCCCGCCCGCCTGCCCCACCGCGATCACCAGCACGGGCTGCAGCGCATCGAGCAGGTCCGCCATGACGTCGTTGGCGGCGCCAAATACGCAAGGCAACTGGCGCGCGACGATCAAGGCCGCATCGGCGCCATCGGGCGTGCCGCCGATGCGCTCGCCGTCGAGCGCGCGAACGGCCTCCCAGGACGGATTGATAGGTTCGCTTTCGAACGGCTCGAAACCGGTCAGCAGCACGGTACGCATGGCGGGGACTCCCGGCCCGAAGTCCGGTTGCCCGGGCCCCTGGCCAAACTTTCGCGGCTGGACCGCGTTCTTACATCAGGAAATACAGCAGCGCGATATTGGCCACCAGGATCATCAGCGCGGTCGGCACCTGCGCCCGGATCACGGCGTTCTTGTCGTCCAGCTCCAGCAGCGCGGCAGGCACGATGTTGAAGTTGGCCGCCATCGGCGTCATCAGCGTGCCGCAGTAACCGGAGAACATG
Source organism: Cupriavidus sp. 05N39 (assembly GCF_056397325.1). Lineage (NCBI taxonomy): Bacteria > Pseudomonadati > Pseudomonadota > Betaproteobacteria > Burkholderiales > Burkholderiaceae > Cupriavidus > Cupriavidus sp. 05N39. The sequence goes on along the minus strand of NZ_JBFTNE010000121.1, from coordinate 9,454 downwards.
CCGATAGCCGCCATCACCGCCGGGTTGCCGTGGAACATGTTCACCAGGATGGGCACGCCGATGCCGCCGGTCATCACCGGGAAAGCGGCGAAGCCATTGCCCATGATCACGGTGAACAGCGCCATGCCCACGCAGTACACCACCACGGCCACCAGTTTGTAGTCCATGTTGATGTAAGCCGTGGTCAGGTACGCCACCGCCTTGCCCACACCGGCATCGGCAAACACCAGGCCAAGCATGGCCAGCATCTGCGGCAGCACCAGCGCCCAGCCGAGCGACTCGGTCAGGCGGCGCGACTCGCGCACGCCCTGCACCACAGTATCGCGGGTGAGCCAGCAGGCCGCGGCCAGCGCGACCAGGCAGCCGACGCCCAGCGAGACGAAGGTCACGTTCTTGGGGTCCAGCAGCGGCAGGCCGGCGATCTTCACGTCCTTGAACAGCACGGTGCCGATCACCGTCACCAGCGGAATCAGCAGGGCCGGGATGAACAGCTTGTTGCCAAGGCGCTTGGCCGAGGCGCGGCGCTCTTCTTCCGGCAGCGTGCCGTGCTTGCCGTGGCCAACCCCGCCAAAGCCCGCGATCAGCGCCATCACCACGGCGCCAACGCCGACGACGGCCGGCGGCAGCTTGTCACCGATCAGGAACACCAGCGCATACAGCGCCCAGAACAAACCCGTGCTGAGCCGGCGCGGATGGTCGCGGTCCGCGAAAATCATCAGCGAGGTGATGGCCAGGACCAGGCCGGCGAGCCAGTAGAGGTACTCGATGGAAATGATCATGGCTTACTCCCCGCTCTTGGCCGTAGCCGCCGTACCTGCGGCGGCCGCAGCCTTGCCGCCCACTTCGCGTTCCAGCCACATATCCAGGCGCTTGAGGCGCACGGCATGGATCAGGAAGGCGCAGACCGCGGTCGGGATGCCCCACACGGCGATATGCAGCGGCTCCACATCGATGTTCGACGACAGCAGGAAGGTGTGCATCAGCGCGATCGCGCCGAAGGCCACGAAGATGTCCTCGCCGAAGAACAGGCCGACGTTGTCGGTAGCCGCGCAGAAGGCCAGCACGCGCTGGCGGACCGGCTCGGGCAGCTTGCCGAAACGGGTCTCGGCCGCGCCTTCGGCCATCGGGGCCAGCAGCGGACGCACCATCTGCGGGTGGCCGCCGAGGCTGGTCAGGCCCACCGCCGCGGTGAGCTCGCGCACGCCGAGGTAGACGATCAGCAGGCGCCCGACCGTGGCCGAGGCGATGCGCGAGATCCAGGCTTGCGCGTGCTCGCGCAGCCCGTGCCGCTCGAGCAGGCCGATCACCGCCAGCGGCAACAGGATGATGAGCGGCAGGTTGCGCGTCTTGACGAAGGCGGTGCCGATCGCCGTGAAGATCTGCATGACCGGCATAGGCGCCGCCAGCCCGGTGGCGATGGCGGCAAGCGCCACCACCATCATGGGATTGAAGCGCAGCACGAAGCCGAGGATGATGATGCCGACCCCAACTAAGGGCCAGAGGTTGACTGCCTGTTCCATGAGAGACACCAATAGAGTGTGATGGAGGCGAGTGCCACGCGTCGCGTCATGCTGCTCGACATCGCGCGGGTCACAGTGAATACCGGAAGCCTGGGGGCGCGTCCGTTGCGTTTACCGTGTGGTGTGCCCCTTCAGCCTCCGGCGCGGATTGCGATGCCTTCGGCGCCGAGCCGTTCGCGGATGCGGCGCGCAAAGGCAAGCGCGTGTGCGCCGTCGCCGTGCAGACACACGGTTTCGGCGCGAATCGGTACATAGCTGCCGTCGATGGCGCGCACGCGCTGCTCGCGCACCATCTGCAGGGTCTGGCCAAGCGCCACGTCTTCGTCTTCGTGCAGCGCGCCGGGCGTCCCGCGCTTGACCAGCGAGCCATCCGGGTTGTAGCCGCGGTCGGCAAAGACTTCTTCCTTCACCTTGAGGCCGGCTTCGCGCGCCACCTTCACCATGACACTGCCGGCCAGGCCGAAGAAGACCAGGTCGGAATCGAAGTCGCGCACCGCGCGCACGATGGCGTCGGCCAGCCTGGGATCCCTGGCGGCCTGGTTGTAGAGCGCGCCGTGCGCCTTGACGTGGGCCAGTTGCCCGCCCTGCGAGCGCACCAGCGCGGCCAGCGCGCCGATCTGGTAGAGCGTGTTCGCGTACACCACTTCGGGATCGAGCTGCATCTCGGTGCGGCCAAAGTTCTCGCGGTCCGGATAGCTCGGATGCGCGCCGATGGCGACGCCCTGCTCCAGCGCCCACTTCACGGTCTGCAGCATGGTGGCGGCGTCGCCGGCGTGCCAGCCGCAGGCGACGTTGGCCGAGCTGATCAGTCCCAGCAGTTCGCGGTCGTTGCCGCAGCCTTCGCCGAGGTCGGCGTTCAGGTCGATATGCATTGCGATACTCCTCACCGGTCTTGCGGCTTGTCCTGAGGTTTGGGGGTTGCTGTCATCCGGCGGCGCTCAGGCCACGGCCGCGGCCGCGTGGCTGCGCGTGCGCCGCCGCGAGGCGATCACCATGCCGTCTCCCTGCCATTGCAGTGCCTGGTCCAGTTGCTGCAGGTAGCGATCCAGCTCGGCCTGCGCCGCAGCGGCCTCTTCCAGCGTGACGCGCACGAAGCGCACCGGCGCGCCCAGCGGCACCTGCGCCAGCCGCCACAGGTCGGCGCCGATCACCACGCCGATCTTGGGATAGCCGCCGGTGGTCTGCGCGTCGGCCATCAGCACGATGGGCTGGCCGGCCGGCGGCACCTGCACTACGCCCGGCAGCACGCCGTGCGAGAGCAGGTCGGCGGCACGCTCAGGCTGGCGGGCCAGCGCCGGGCCTTGCAGGCGCAAGCCCATGCGATTGCTGTTGGGCGTGACGATCCAGTCGGACTGCCACAGCGCCTCATGCGCGGCGGCGTCGAAGTCCTCGTATTCGATGCCAGGCAGCATGCGGATCGGCGTGGCGTTGCCGAGCTTCGTCACCGGCAGCGCCCAGGCCGGAGCCTGCACGCCCAGCCAGTCGCTGTCCTCGGCCACGCCGGGCCGGCCGGCATCGAAGCGGTCGCCTTCATGCAGCGCCCGGCCACCCAGGCCGCCAAAGCCGGCCTTGAGATCGGTGCTGCGCGAGTCCATCACCGGCGCCACGGCGATGCCGCCCGCCACGCACAAATAGGTACGGGTGCCACCCTGCGCCGCCGACAGCGTCAGCGTTTCGCCGCGGCGCACGTCGAAGGCATGCCACGACCACACCGGCACGCCGTCCAGGTTGGCCCGGCACTCGGCGCCGGTCAGCGCGACGCGCATGTCGGCGTGGAAGCGCACGGCGGCGCGGCCCAGCGTGAATTCGATGGCGGCATCGCCCGCCGGATTGCCGAGCAGGCGGTTGCCGATGGTGAGCGCGACCGTATCGAGCGCGCCCGCGGTGCCCACGCCGAAGCGGCGAAAGCCGGGGCGGCCGAGGTCCTGGACCGAGGCGAGCGCGCCAGGGCGAATGATCTCGATCATGCGCGGACCCTCCGCACAGTCGCAGCAGCGGGTGCAACGGGTGATGGCATACGGTTCATGGCAGCAGCGCCTCGACGACAAAGCGCACCGTGTCGCCCGGTGCGAACAAGGAAGGCGGATCGCGGTCGGCGACGAAGAGTTCGCTGGTTGTGTGTCCGATCAGTTGCCATCCGCCGGGAGCGGCGGCCGGATAGATGCCGGTCTGCTCGCCGCCGATGCCGACCGAGCCGGCCGGCACCGACAGCCGCGGCTCGCGCCGCCGAGGCGTGGCCAGCGCCGGGTCCATGCCGCCCATATAGGCGAAGCCGGGCTGGAAACCGAGGAAGTAAACGACGTACTCGCCCTCGCTGTGGCGGCGCACCACTTCCTGCGCCGTGAGGCCGGTATGCGCGGCCACCTCGGCCAGGTCGGGGCCGAATTCGCCGCCGTAGCGCACCGGGATCTCGACCAGCCTGCCTGTCGCCGCGCGCGCCTCGCCCGACGCCCAGGCCAGCTTCAGGTTGCGTTCCAGCGCTTCGGGATCGGCATCGCGGTCAAACACCACGGTGAGGTTGTTCATGCCGGGCACCGCGTCGACCACGCCGCGCCACTCGGCCGCGCGCTGGGCCATGGCCCAGATACGTCGCTGTACATCAAGCGAGGCCGGCGGCGGCACGCTGCACAGCAGCGCGCGCTCGGCCAGGCGGTGAACGGAACATCGGGTCATGGGAAGCACCGGCAGGGGGACCTGTCTTGCAGTGTAGGCGCGCGCACCGGACTTGGTCAGGGACGACGCCGGCTGCAATCCGGTCCGTGAGCAGAATCTTTTTTCATCGACAATTTGTCGATAAATTCATGATAACCAAACAATAAGATGCTGGGGCTAGGTGTAGACCCTAGGATTTCCCACGCAAAGTGTTGTGCGTGACGGGCCCTGCGCCCTGTCCTGGTGCGGCCGGCCGATGCGGCGAATGCCTTCGGTGCGGGAGCGCTCGCGAGGGCTCCCGCCATGCGCCGGTCCGGTGCGATCGCGCGGCGCGCGGCCCCGCCCGCGCCGACGGGTGCGATGGAAGAAATTTCAGGGAAAGAGGTCACGCCGTCGCGTGCATGCAACGCCAGCTGCGGCGGCAGCCGCTGCCGCAGGCGAAAAAAACCGGCCGGGTGGATACCGGCCGGTTTTTTTGCAATGAACCAAGGCGCCCGGAGGCGCGCAGGCAGGCTCAGGCGAAGCCGGCCTTATGCGCCTGCTCGTCCGCATGATAGGAGCTGCGCACCATGGCGCCCACGGCGGCATGGGTGAAGCCCATCTTGTATGCCTCGGCCTCGAACATCTTGAAGGTGTCCGGATGCACGTAGCGCATCACCGGCAGGTGGTGGCCCGACGGCGCCAGGTACTGGCCGATAGTCAGCATGTCGATGTCGTGGGCGCGCATGTCGCGCATGACTTCGAGGATTTCCTCGTCGGTCTCGCCCAGACCCACCATCAGGCCGGACTTGGTGGCCACGGTGGGGTTGCGGCGCTTGAATTCCTGCAGCAGCTTGAGCGAGTGCGCGTAGTCGGCGCCCGGGCGCGCCTGCTTGTACAGGCGGGGCACGGTTTCCATATTGTGGTTCATCACGTCCGGCGGGCCGGATTGCAGGATGTCCAGCGCCTTGTCCAGGCGGCCGCGGAAATCCGGCACCAGCACTTCGATGCGGGTGACCGGCGACAGCTCGCGGGTCAGCGTGATGCAATCGACAAAGTGCTGGGCACCGCCGTCGCGCAGGTCGTCGCGGTCGACGCTGGTGATCACCACGTAATTGAGCTTGAGCTGGGCAATGGTGCGTGCCAGGTTGCCCGGCTCGCTGGCGTCCAGCGGATCGGGACGGCCGTGGCCGACGTCGCAGAACGGGCAGCGGCGCGTGCACTTGTCGCCCATGATCATGAAGGTCGCGGTGCCCTTGCCGAAGCATTCGCCGATGTTGGGGCAGCTCGCTTCCTCACATACCGTCACCAGGTTGTTGGCGCGCAGGATGTCCTTGATCTCGTAGAAGCGCGAGCTGCCGGTGGCCGCCTTGACGCGGATCCACTCAGGCTTCTTGAGCTTCTCGGCCGGCACGATCTTGATAGGGATGCGGGCGGTCTTGTCGGCCGACTTCTGCTTGCGGGTCGGGTCGTACTGCTCCGCCTGGGGTTGCGGGGCTTCGCTGGAAGTGGCGATCAGGGCGTCGCTCATAGTGTTCTCCGCACGCGCGGTGCGTGCATATTCGGCTGGATGACTAAGTGGCCAGGGCCGCGGCGGTGTTCCGGTCGGCTGCCAGGGCGCGCTCATGCGCCGCTGCCAGCACTTCGCACAACGCCGCCGCAAGGCGCCGCGCGATATCGGCTTGTTGTGCCGCGGTCACGGGCAGGCGGGACGCGCCAGCCGCATCGGCCACCGGGAAGGTGGCGCCCGCCGTTGCCATGTCGACCGTTTCCAGGCCGGCATAGCCGCAGGGGTTGATGCGCAGGAAGGGCGCGAGGTCCATCTGCACGTTGAGGCTGACGCCGTGATAGCTGCAGCCGTTGCGGATCTTGAGGCCGAGCGCGGCGATCTTGGCGCCCTGGTGCGGACCTTCGCAAAGGTAGATACCAGGCGCGCCGGGCTTGCGTTCGGCTGCGAGATTATACGCCGCGAGCGTGTCCAGCACGGCTTGCTCGATCGCATGGACGAGCTCGCGAACCATGAGGCGGCGCCGGCGCAGATCGAGCAGAAGATAGGCTACGACCTGTCCCGGACCGTGGTAAGTGACTTGTCCTCCACGATCGATCCGCACCACGGGGATCGCCTCGTCCGGGGCCAGCAGGTGCGCGGGATCTCCCGCCTGGCCGAGGGTGTAGACCGGAGGATGCTCGACCAGCCAGATCTGGTCGGGGGTATCGGCGGTGCGTGCGGCGGTAAAGGCACGCATCGCGTCGAAACAGGGCTCGTACTCTTGCCGGCCCTGCTCAATGACTTGTATCGATTGCATCCCGGCAGTTTAACGAAAAGGGGCGGATCTCACAGGATGCCGCCCCTCTCTTGCTCTGTCCGTCTCGTGCTCTTTCACTCCGCGATGGTCCTGCCAGGGTCAGGGTCATCGCGCGAATGCACCAGCCGCAGATGGCCGCGCACGCGGCCGTCTTCGTCAGGAGGCCGTGATCTGGTCCTGGTTAGGCGTCCATTCGGTACCTCGAACCAAACGCCGCGCCATGCGTGCCACCAGGTGCGACAGGTTGACGGCCGGCCGGCGGGCCTCGGCGATCAGGGCCAGGCGTACCGGCTCGGCGGCGCGCGGATCCACGCTGACCGTGATTTCGTCGCCGCTGGCGAGCAGCAGGCTACCGCCGCAACGCAGCCAGTAATCTTCCGAATCGCCTTCGCGGGTCAGCCAGACATCGGTCCCCGTGGCCTCATCCACGCGCAGGCGCTGTTCGGCGTGGATGGAAAGCGAGGTAACTTCGCCCGGGCTCAGGGTGAACAGGGTCGTTGTGAGCAATGTTTTCATGTTGGGCATCCTTCACTGACATCGTCGACACCCTCGCCCGCTTGCCCGGAATGGGCAGCCACCAGTCGCGCCAGCCCTTGTCAGGCTATGCTTTGTACTTGACTGGCACCGGTGCGGGCAGCGCGCCGATGCATTGCATTCTAGTGATTGCCGCGGCCCTTCCAAAACGATATATTTTCCTTGTTCTTGTTAGAGAAACTCACATAAGACGAGGTCAGTGATGGCGCTGAAGGGAGCATGGGAGAGAGATTTGCCACGTGGCTGGCATCGCGAGTTGCCGCGCCTGCCGCCGCTGACCGCGCTGCGCGCCTTCGAGGCGGCTGCCCGCCACGAGAGTTTTTCGCGCGCGGCCACCGAGTTGTTCGTCACCCACGGCGCGGTCAGCCACCAGATCCGCGCGCTGGAGGAGGAACTGGGCCAGGCCCTGTTCGAGCGCAATGGCAAGCGTGTCAGCCTGACGCCCGGCGGCCGGGCCTACGCGGGACGCGTGCGCGAAGCCCTGCTGGAAATCGCCGATGCCACGCGCGCGCTGCAGGCCGGCAACCGCGACAAGCGCCTCACCATCAGCACCATGCCCTCCTTCGCCGCGCGCTGGCTCACGCCGCGCATCGGCAGCTTTATCGAACAGCATCCCGAGCTTGACGTGGAGTTGCTGTCGTCCAACACCCTGGTGGATTTCGCGCGCGAGGAAGTCGATATCGCGCTGCGCATGGGCAGCGGCGACTATCCCGGCCTGTATGTGGAGAAGCTGCTGGACGACGTGTTCTTCCCGGTCTGCAGCCCGGCCTTCAACGGCGGCAAGCTGCCGGCACGGCCGCAGGACATGAAAGGCATGTCGCTGCTGCGCGGCGAGGGCGACCCCTGGAAACCGTGGTTCGAAGCCGCCGGACTGGACTGGCCGGAGCCGCGCAAGGGCCTGCTGCTGGAAGACTCCTCGCTGCTGCTGCAGGCGGCGGCAGCCGGCCAGGGCATTGCGCTGATCCGTTCCTCGCTGGCCTATAACGACCTGCTGTCCGGGCGCGTGGTCCGGCTCTTCGACGTCAGCATTACCTGCCCATGGCTGCTTTACTTCGTCTGCTCGACCAGCATGCTGGAGGCGCCCAAGGTAAAAGCCTTCCGCGCCTGGCTGCTGCCGGAGATGGAAGCGTTCCGCGGCATCCTGGCCCAGTGGGAGGGTTAGTCGTCTTCTTTGGCAGCCGGGGTGGCCGGGGGGTTGGACTCGCCCGCCGCTGGCCCGGGGGCCTTCGGGGCGGCAGCCGGCGCCGGTGCCGAGTGCGCCCTGCCAGCGCGCGGGTGCGCCTTGTCGTAAACCTTGGCCAGGTGCTGGAAATCCAGCGCGGTATAGATCTGGGTGGTGGCCACGCTGGCATGGCCAAGCATTTCCTGCACCGCGCGCAGGTCGCCGGAGGATTGCAGCACATGGGTGGCAAAGGAATGCCGCAACATGTGCGGATGCACGTCCGCGGGCACGCCTGCCCGGATCGCCTGCTGCTTGATGCGCAGTTGCACGGTGCGCACCGGCAGGCGCCTTCCCCGCACGCTGAGGAACAGCGCATGCGCGTCCTCCGGCGCCGCGCCGGTGCGCGACATCTCCGCGCGCACCGCCAGCCACGCGCGCAGGGCTTCCATCGCCTTGCTGCCGACGGGAACGGTGCGGCGGCGCGAGCCCTTGCCGATCACCGTGACTTCGGCGCCGTCCATATCGATCCAGCCGGCGGAGCGGTATTCCCCGTCCTCGGTGTAGCGATGGTCCAGTTGCACCAGTTCCGACACGCGCAGGCCGCTGGAATAGAACAGCTCGTAGACGGCCTGGTCGCGCCGGCCCTCGTTGTGCTCGCCCGCGCTGTGCGAGACCAGCGCCACCGCATGCTCCACCGACAAGGCCTTGGGCAGCCGGTGCCCGGACTTGGGCGCGCGCACGCCGTCGACCGGATTGGCCTCCACCCCAAGGCCATGGCGCGCGGCCCACAGGTAGAAACCGCGCCAGGCCGACAGCGTGCGGGCGATACTGGTGCCGGCCAGGCCGCCGCCATGCAGGCGCGCGGCAAAGCCGCGGATATGGTGGGTCTGCAGCGATAACAGCGCGCAGCCCGGTGCATGGCGCTCGGCATGCGCCTGCAGGACCGACAGGTCGCGGGCGTAGTTGGTCAGGGTGTGGGCAGCCAGCTTGCGGCTGCTGGACAGCCATTCCAGGTAGCGCAGGACCACCGGGGCGGGCACTGGCTTGCCGAGGGGTTCCGCCGGGGCGTCCTGGCGTGACCTGGACCTGGCGGCATCCGATGGCGTCTTGCCTGCGGCGGCCTTCCCGGCCGCCGGCGCCGCTGCCTTGCGCGGCCGCGCGGCCGCGCCACCTGATCTGGGCGGACGGGATGCCGTCATTGCCCGGCCACGGCGATGGGATTGCGGTGCATCGCCCGGTTTCGTCACGCAGCCGGATCACCGCGGCGCCGGCCACTTCGCCGATCTGCGCCAGGTAGGCAG
>NZ_JBFTNE010000120.1:0-18947 GCF_056397325.1 Cupriavidus sp. 05N39 | reverse complement strand
GAGTGATGGCGAGCCCGGCGCCAAAACGATCTGGATCGGCATGCAGCGAACCATGGATGCTGCGTTCATGATCCTGGCGCTACGGGCTGAGGACTCATGACTTCTGTATAAGGAGATGCGCCAAGCGAGGCATAGACAAACTTGTCGGAGCGGTCAGTCGAGATGCCGCTGCCACCGGCGCAGCCGGCCAGAAACAGGGACAGGAGAATGGCCTTGCCGAGGGCAATGCGCCGCGGTGCTGCGATATCGCATTTCATTGTTGGGGCTCCTTCGACTTGTTCGGATTAACCGGATAGGGAATGGGGTGGTTGAGGCTATGTGAGTCGTAGCGCGCCGATATGACCACGCGGACCACGTCGTCCTGGAAGATATGGGCATAGATGGTGCCGGCCTCGGTGTAGGGCTCGACCTCGGCCACCTTGGTCTTGACGACATCGGTCCTTCCCTCGGGCGCGTTCCAGCTCACCTTGACCTGCATGCCGGGACGGTAGACCCGCGGCACGCCCACGCAACACGTTCCCGACGTACTGCCGTAGGCATCCATATTGCCGCCCCATTGCCCATCGATGGAGAACGAATGGATGTACTTGGCGGTGTGATTGACCCCGCCCAGCGAGGCATAGACGAACTTGTCGGAGCGGTCAGTCGAGATGCCGCTGCCGCCAGCGCAGCCGGCCAGCAGCCAGGCCAGAAGGGCCGCCACCCGGCCTACGTTGCATCGGGTCGTCGCCTGCAGGGTGCGGCCCCACTGGACCAGATCATTCTGCCCGGTCTTCTGTCGCATCTCTTCTCCTGACGCGGGAGGGCATGTGTTGCCTGAGTGGGATCGTCCGGGGCGCGCCGCCGCGACGCCGCTACCGGACCCGGCAGCGCACTACGGCTAACAAAGCCCGCCCGTGCGGGCCGCTTTGCCGTAGACCTGCGGCACCGTGATCAGCCTGACCTCCCGGGGCATTGGAAGCCTTGCAGCAGGCCGGTGGTCCATGGATTGGCGAGACTCCCGGTGTTGATGTCGAGCTTGGCCTTGCGGCCGTCGAAGTCATACTCCGCCAGGAAGTGGCTGGCGGTGGCAGAGCCAGCAAGCTTGCCCTTGGCGATGACACGCATCAGTGCCCATGGGCCGTTGGCGGTCAACGCGGAGGTATCCGGGCGAATTCGCGGACTGGCGATGATTTCGGCCGCCTGCCCGCCGCGCGGGCCAGGCCAGGTCACCTTGAGCGGAATCACCGGGCCGTGCACGTAGCGCTGGCTCTGGCCATCGAAATCCATGTTGAGCTCGACGATCTGCGGATCGAGCTCAACCACCTTCAGATCCACCTTCCACGCCATTTTTCTGGCTCCCGGTTCACGGAAGAACACCTCGCGGATCTCCTTGGCGCGCTGGAACGGGACCAGGCTCGGGCCGGCGACCGGCGGCACGTCCGGCGCGGTCAGCCTGTAGCGCCAAGGCGAGATGGTGGTGTCCACGTGCGGGGCCAGCACCTTCTGGAAGAAGTCGTCCAGCACGCCACCTTTGGCGAAGACGCGGGCGAAGTCCTCCGGGTCCACGTCCTGCACCGAGGTTGGCGTGAACGGATACTTGCCGTCGATGGCGCTGCGGCAGGTTTCGCCGATGACCGCGTCCATCTGGGCGATCAGGATGTCGCCCACGCCCTTGTTGACGTCCCGGGTGCCCTGCACCACCAGGTCCGCCAGCACCGCCTTGAACGGCGCCGGCAGCTTGGCGGCTTCCATGCGCAGTTGGTCCCCGGCATCCGCCGGGGGTGGCAGGTTGCGGGTGTTCAGCGCGTTGTTGGCCACCACCAGGCTGGTGTAATAGGCATTGACCATCCCGGCGATGGCATCCAGCTGCGGCTTGCCGCCGGCGGCTTGCGCGCCTGGGGCCGCCGTGTCCGCCTGGCCGGTGACCACCTCGCGCAGCGCGGCGAAGCGGTTGTCGACCACCTCGCGTTCCTGGCGGGTTTCGGCACGGGCAGTCAGGGCGTTGACCTTGTCGGTCGTCTTGTCCAGCATGGACAGCGCCTTCTCGGCGAGAGACTTTTCCTCGGGATCGAGCGGGCGGCTGAGCGTGGTTTCCTGCACCGCCACCCGGCCCAACCGGGCCAGCGGCGAGTCCGGCGCGGCGAAGTTGCGCAGGATTTCCAGGTCGAAGGCCAGGTTGTTGCCTGTGACCGTACGGATATCGCCAAGGAATGTCTCCCAGTGCTGGGCATACTCGTTCAGGTACAGGCGACGGATCTCGCGCGTCAGCGGATCGCTACCGGTCAGCTTGCCCGCGGCGCTCTCAAGCGTTTTTTTTTGAGCGCCGGGCCCTGTCCCCCGCCCCATCACCCACGCATCGATGGCCTGGGCCTTGCCGACGAACTCTGGCAGCCGTGCATTGAACACGTCATGGTAGCCGGCGTAGGTGAAGATCCCGGGGATGCCCCGCTCCAGCGGCTCACCGCTCGCGCGGGTAAAGACCGTGCCCGCCTGGGGCCCCACCGCGCGCACCAGCGTGAAATCCTGCGGCGCCTCCTCCATCATGGCCGCCTTGGCCCGGTCGTACAGGCGTTCGATAGAGGTATCGCCGTCCAGAAAATCGCGCGCCGAACGGATCAGGGCCTCGTTCTTCGCGTAGGGCGACTGCACCGCCCGGGTGCCGTCCAGCAGGCTGTCCAGGTGCTCGATCACCGCTACCCGGCCACCGAAGGCATCCGCCGCGTTGCCCGTCGCCCAGTCGCTTTGCACCCAGCTGCGCACGTCGGATGCATGGAACTTGTCCTTGTCGTGCAGCATCAGGTAGACACGCAACGTATCGTAGGTCTGCCTGGCGTCGCGCTGGCTGACGGCGGTGGACAGCACGGACTCGACCCGGCGTACCAGGTATGGCACCAGCAGGTTGTCCTCCAGTGTGGTATGGGTCTGCGTGGCCGCGCCCAGCAGGGGCGGCACACTATAGAGTCCGTAGTGCCAGTCCGTCGATGGGTCGGCGAGATTCAGCCCGGCGTGCGCGGGCAGGTCGCGGGCGGCCGCCAGCACCTCGGGCATCCCGTCCGGCTGTGCCTTCTTGTAGTACGCGGTCAGCGTGGCGGCCAGCGCCGAGGCTTTCTCCCCCTCCGCGGCCACGTAGTTCGCGTTGTGGCCGAAGCTCTTGTACAGGGCGCCAACCAGCCACAGCAAGATCACCAGCGTCAGCGCATGGCCGAGCAGGGCCAGCATGCGGAAGTGAAACTCCCAGCGCAGGTTCGGCTTGACCAGATTCGCCTCGGGCACGAGGATGCGCTTGACTACCTCCTGGAGAAAATAGCTTCGATTGCCGATCGCCTTGGTCTTGTCCACGGCGATGCCGTCGCCAATGCCCGGATGTCCACCCAGAACGCGAAAGCCGCCCTCCCCTCGCTCCAGCCTGCGATGGACGCCGCTATAGTCACCGACCACCGCGTGCTCCGACTGCGTCGCACTGGTGAAATACACCCCACGCAGCATATGGCGCCGCTCGGTATCATCGAAGCGCGAATCCAGGAAGATCTGCTCCATCATCTCCACAAGCGGTTGCGTCAGGCTCGTAAACTCTGAGCGCAACGTCAACAAGCGTTGGCGCCGGACCGCGTCAAATTCATCACACATCCGATTGTTGATCTCATCCCGCAGGTGCCCGGCCAAGCGTTCCATCTCGTCACGGCAGCGCTCCAGGAGGTCAACCGCAGGCTCGCCACGCTTACGCTTCTTGTCCCCGTAGGGGAGCGTGAAGCCCCAGGGCTGCGCACGCCCCTCGCTTGACAAATCCTGGAAATATTCAGCAAAGCCCGCCAACTGATCGAGCTTGGTAATGAGCACATAAACCGGGAACTGGATGCCAAGATCTCGCCGCAGCTCCATCAGCCGGGCGCGCAGCAAGGCTGACTGTGCCACCAGTTCGTCGGGCGAGCGCGTAAGCAGGTCGGTAATGCTGATGGTGAGCAGCACGCCATTGATGGGAGCCCGCGTACGGTACTTGCGCAACAGGCCCAGGAAACCCTGCCACTCGGCCGAATCGGTTGTGGGACTCACCCCATGCGTGGCATACCGGCCGGCCGTGTCAATCAGGACCGCATCGTTGGTGAACCACCAATCGGCATGAACGGTAGCCTTGTGCGCACGTGCGGCCGCGCTCATCTGCTCCGCAATGGGAAATTGCAGACCGGCATTGAGCAACGCCGTCGTCTTTCCCGCGCCTGGCGAACCGAGCACCATGTACCACGGCAGTTCGTACAGGAAGCGCTTGCCCTCGAGCAAGCCGCGAAGCCCCCCCAAGCCGCGCATCCCCTTCAGTTTCTGCACCGCGCTCTGCATGGCCCGATCGACGATAGCAATATCCTTCTTTGCTACCACCTCCTTGGGCTCTCCGCCAATCCTCAGCACCCGCTGGAGAAACAGGTTGTCAGTGCGGGCACGCCTGATCAGCAAATACAGCGCGTAGGCGGCGAACAGGAAAACGATGACCGATATCAGCACGATGCGCACCGATGCCGGCGCCAGCGGCTTCCCGGCGCCAACGGCCAGCAGCGGCCCCGCATGCCAGATCAACAGGCATAGCGCGGCGGCGCCGACGGCGGAAATCGGCAGGCCAACCAGCCAGAACAGTAGCAGCGTCATCAGCAGCACAATGATCACGACGCGCATGCCAACACCGGCCAACGGCTGCATGCCGTTGAAGCCGAGGAGCGGACCGATGAACCAGATGGCCGCCGCTACGACCAGGACCGCCAGGAGCGCGAATGCCTGTCGGGAAAACAACACCGCGCCAATACGTTTCAGAAATTCCATCCCTTGACCTCGGTTACTGCGTAACGACGATTTCAACCCGGCGATTCTTCGCCCGGTCGGCTGGCGTCTTGTTGCCGGTGAGCGGCTCGGTATCGCCCTTGCCGATCGCTTCGAGGCGCCCTTTGGCTACCCCCTTGCTCGCCAGATACTCCGTCACCGTGGCGGCGCGCTCCTCCGACAGTGCCTGGTTCGATGGATACTTTGGTGTCCTGATGGGTACGTTGTCGCTGTGGCCGATCACGGTCACCTTTCCGGTCACCTTGTTGATCTCCGCGGCTACCTTGTCCAGCAGCGGCAGGACCTTGCTACTGACCTCGGCCCGTCCGCCGCCGAACATGTCGTCGCCGCGGAAGGTGACGGCACTGCGCGTTGCATCCTCCTTCACGCTGACAACCCCGCGCGCAATTTCCTCCTTGAGCAGTTCAGCCAGGCGCAGCGCCCTCGGCGGCTCCGGCGGCGCGATCTTGCCGATGGCGAGGATCTGCTGTTCGACTTCGTGCGTACGGACCAGCAGTTGGTACTTGAACCAGGCGAATAGCCCAAACAACACCAGCGCCGACACGGAAACCGTCACCCACACGGGCAACGATCGCAACGGCCTCAGCCGGCCCGCGGGCTCGCCACGCCAGTGCGGGGAAAGCTCCCGCGGTACCTCCCCCCGCTTGCTGGAGATGAGACTGAACAACCGCTTCCGAATGGCATCCAGTTGCTGGTGCCCATCGGTCTGGCTGACATATCGGCCGATAAACCCCAGCGACAGGATCTGGTAGAACATCTCGATCAGGTCCAGATGCTCATCGGGGCTGGCCAGCAACCGGCCAAGCAGCAGGAAGCACTTGTTTCCGCCTTCGGTATCCTGATGCAAGCTGACCAGCAAGCTGTGTTGCGGCCAGCCGTCTCCCCCCCATGCTTTGTTGTGCGCGGCCTCGTCCAGGGCTGTGCAAAGCAGGTAGTGCGCACCCACGACGTGTTCACGCCGGATGTTGGCGCGCTCGCAAAGTTGCTGAAATCCCTGCAGCTCTTCCACCAGGAGGAGGCGCAGCGCCAGGGCAGCACTCATGTCAGGCGTCGCCTCGCCAGACTTCGCCTCGTCGGGCTTCGGTTCGTCAGGCGTCGCTTTGTCAGGCTTCTGCGCTTGCGTCACCGGCAGCTTGTCCGGCATTCCGGCCAGCGCCAGCATGAGCGGCTGCGCAGCTTCCAGCAGGGGATTCGGCGCCTTCCCGACGCGCGCGAGTTTTTGCTCAAGGGTCTCTGGCGCTCGCCATTCCCACGGCCTGCGCGGCGGGGAGGCCGGCTCGGCCGCGGCCGGCCCGGGGCCGGCCGGGCGCTTTTCCTCGGCCGGCGGTTGCTGGCCGTCCTGCACAGCAGGCTGGATCTTGCTATCCGGCGCCAGGGATGCCGGATCGATTGGCTTGTTCATCGTACCCCCCAAAGTTCAAGCCGCAGCCCGGGAAAGTGGCCCGCGACGTGCATGGCAAGACCGCCGAAATTGGCCACCTGCTCCCACAGCGGATGGCTCTGCGTCAACTCGAAATAGATGTGGCCGGCATTGAACGGGATCTGACGCGGTGGCACAGGCAAGCCCTGCAGGGGAATCCCTGGCAGGTGCGAACGGATCAGCTCCGGCACCCGCTCGGCTGGGCCCACCTTGACCTGTGCCGGAAACTGTTGCTGCAGCGCATCGGCGGGCATCTGAGCGAAGACGGCAAGGACAAACGTCGAGAAGCGCTGAATCTCCGCAGGCTCCAGCACGGCAAGCCGGAAGCCGTGCGGCTGGTCGAGCAACTCGATACGCCGCGCCCCACGTTCCAGCACGACGTTGAGCAAGTAGCGCAGGTCATCGACCAACGGCTTGATGCAGGTATGCGGCTCCCCGTGCTGATACGGATCGTACTTTCGCGGACGCCGCGTGTCGGTTCRCACAAAGGTCGAGAGCTCACCTGCCAACGCGCAAAGGTGCAGATAGAGCGTTTCCGGCGACGCCGCCTTGGCGTCCAGCAAATGCGTCAGTACCGGCTCATAGCGATTGAGCAGCTGCAAGATGAGGTATTCCGATATCTCCGCGGCATCCCCGCCTCGGGTGCTCCCCGCGGTGAGATTCTCGGCCWTCGAATTGGCGCGCAGGTGCAGCAAGCCGTGGATTTCCGTCAGCCACGTCATCAACTGGCCGCTGGCCGGGTACACGTTGACGGGCGGTATCAAGCCAGGGTCCAGCTTGGCACTGCCATCGGCTCGAATCTCCGTGACCCTCGCCAATGGCAACCCGATCCACGACTTCGTCAGTTCCTTCCCTGGAAGCAACCGAAGCCTGAGGTCCGAAAGCTGGACCAGCTTGGGACCCTGTGCAATCGAGTTCGCGTCCAGCAGATCCTCCTCGAATGCCCGGTATCGCGCTAGCGAGTCCGTAGCCTCGCCGAAGCTCGTCTCCTCCGCATTCGGTGTGCGAATCGGCACGGCCAGGTAGATGACCTGGTTCAGGTGCTCATGGAGCAGCGCCAGCGGCGCGGGGAGCATGGTGTGCGCGGGTGCATCAAAGGGCGTGCCATCCTGAAACACACCCGCCGCTCCGGACACCACCAGTTTGCCTAGCGCGAGCGCTTCCGCATCGATCCCATATTCATGGAAGCCCCAGAAAAACGGGCTCAGGGCAGCAGCGCGCTTGTGAGCGTAGTGCTCAAGATAGCGCTCCTGCTGTTGAAATAGCTGCGGGCGCAGGAAGAGCCCTTCGCTCCAGACGACTTTGTTGTACCAGCTCATGAAATCAGTCAGGTTTAGTAATTGTGATGGTCTGCTGGTCCAATGCGACTTGCAGCTTGATCTTGCGCGCCGGAACGACGGCTCGGTACCAGGCAATCTCCGGTGCCGGCGGCAACTTGAAGATGGAGCGCCAGGTGGCCTGGCCAAGGTCCCGGTAGCCGACCAGAAAGCCGATTGCCTTGGTGTCCGGATTCAGCTTGCGCTCGATATCGCGCGATTCTCCCGGGCGGAGAATGAATTCATCCCGCACCAGCAGATCCTGCGTCAGCAGCGTCTTGTCTGACTTATCCAGGGAGAAATAATCGGCGCTCTCGAAGGCGATCTCGGTCTTGAGTTCATAAACGCGCACCAGCACAGGAGACGCCCGCCCCTTGTCGTCGGGATTGACCGTCGACTTCGCCTCGATGGCAAGATCGAGCTTCATCTGCTCGTTTTGGGCCGGAGCGCTCGCGCACCCCGAAAGCAGCGCGAGTGCAAGCCCACCTGACGCCAATAGCGCGCGCCGGTATCCGCTAACCAACGGCCGCTCCATGATTTGCGCCATGCCTTACCCTCCGACCACGCCCGGCAGGCTGCCGATCAGTTGGCAACCGCATTCCGTGCGATGACCGTCCAGCGCCGCGGGCCATCCGCCGATCAGGAATTTTTCGTCACCTTCCACAATCTTGTTGATGCCGTGAGGCCGACCGTCCGGATACCGCTGCGGGCAATCCACCAGATCCCCCTTGCGGGCGACCGGCCGTCCCCGCAAGAGATGTTTCTCCGAACCGGAGATCACCTTGCCACCGTGTGTCGTCGTGTCTCCGACGGTAATGAGTTTTTTTCCCATCATGCTTTCCAAAGTAAGAGAATTCCAAGTCGCCGAAAGGCATCCACAAACACGCAGAGTCCTTGAATGAACGCCCGACTGTGGATCTGCAGGATGTGCATCAAGTCGCATCCGGGGAACCGGGCGGCAGATACGCACTGCGCGCCCGCCATAGAACAAAGATGTCGTTCGCCCCTTCGCACTGAGCGACTTCTACGATCCCAGGCAAACTCCGAAGCACAGTTACCCGTTTTTGTCGAAGATCTTTCGGAATTTCATTAGGCCCATGCCATTGACCGCGTGTTCGTTGACGCCCATATCAATGAAGCCCGCCATCGAATCGTGGACATAGAGGTCGAACAAGCGCTCCACCGGGGGCGACAGCCGGTTGATGTCGATGTGGTCGACGATCTTGTAGAGATGCTGCATCTTGATATCGCTCGGCTTGCCGAACATGGCGGAGTGATATGTTTTGGCCGTCTTAGGGTCGTACAGAGGATCATTCGGCGGAACGCGGTGCATCAACTCGGCTAGCCGAATCAACACAGTCATTGATGTCTTATCGAGATGGCTCTTGTGCTCAGGCGACGCCGACTGGTACCAGGGCCGGTCCTGGTAGGTGGCGCGGTACTTGAAGCGGTAGCTGAAATACAGTCCCATGTGCCTCGCATGCACTTCCTCCACCGGCCCGCTCCCCATCGCGCTGGCTTGCAGGTAGTTGTTGAAGTCCGAGATAACGTGGGCTGCCGGAGTCAAGTCAGCACGATCGTTGGCCTGAAGTTCCTCCCAGTGCATGAGCGGCACGCCCGCCTTTAAGGCCTCCTGGTACATATTTGCACCAGGAATCGTGCTCATGAAACTGTCCGTAGCGCGCGAGATACCGAGTGCGCCAGGGGCATACCCGCCCCCAACATCGGAATGGGCGCCCGGATACATGACCTCCTTAGCGTTGGGCGGGTATGTTTCACGCACACGTACTGAATCCAACGGAAAGCAGGCGCGCACCTCGTGCCCGGCAACGTAGTGCACGCATTGCTCGATCGCAGGATGGATCTCCATCGTGTCGTCGGCCCACCCCTGATGGCCCTCCACAATGCCATTGGCAGACAAGTCCGCAAGCCCTACCGAGGCTACCGTGTCAAAGATGCCGAGAAAATGCAGGCGGATCGGAATGCCAGCAAATAGCCAGCCACCTTGCTGCTGTTCACAGACGTCAAACAGCCAATTTGCAAACGTGCGCGCCTGGGCCGCGCCACGCGAGAAGCCAAAGACCGATAGGTTGATCTGCTCAATCCGTGGCTTCTTGCCCCGAAGAGCTAGCTGGAGCTTCTCCTGCAAAAAGCGGAGTTCATTACGCCGCTGCCATCCGGGGCTGAAGATGCTTGATAGCTTGTCAACAATAGACTTCGCCTTGTCATCYGGGATCAAGACATCCTTGGTCACATAGTCGTATGGGGAATTCAACAGCTTGATGAATCCCCATAGGATGCGAGCCTCGCCGCCAGCGGCGGCTGCACTACCGAGCGTGCCGCCGGTATCGCCGACCTCTGCGAAGGGTGTCCCAACACCTGGAACGTAATGGGCATAGATGCCACTATCGGCGTCGTCCTTATGAGCATGGAAGAGCCGCACAACGTTGCTGTGCTTGCGGTTCTCTTGGGAAAACGACACCGGCAGCTTGGGCCGTACTCCAGACTTTATGGCTTTGACCTGCTCATCGGCGGGGACTCCCTCGTAGTCTTCCATACGGTTGTTGCCGGTACCGTCAAAGAAGATGCTCACGTTGACTTGTCCCGTGCAGGCGGGTGCACTGTCCTTAGGTAAAGTGCAAGCAAGCGCTGCTGCGCGCTGCATCGCCTCGCGCGGTGACAATGATCGAAGGCCACCTGTCGGAAAGAGATCTGGTGAGCTCGTTGTCATCGCTGCCCCCCTTTCCCGCGAGGCAAGGGATAGGGATAGTCCGGATGACCTGGCCTCTTCGTGGTCACCAGCACTTTGACCTCATCGCCTGGGAAAAAATGCACGGCAAAGCGGCCCATATCTTCAGGCATGTAAGGAGGCACCTCCACGATTCGATTCTTCCAAGGAATCGGGTTCGCATTCCGGTCTTCCGTCCACTTCACCGTGACCGTCATGCCCGGCTGCCATTCCCCCGGTACCGAAATGCAACAGACAAACTTGCCGCCGCCGCTGTGCGGATAGATATTCGGGCCGGGATAGCCATTGACGCTATATGCTGCAACATACTGATCCGTGTAGTTGTAGCCCACCAGGTCCATCGCGGTGGCAGGGCGACTGACAGCGCAGGCCGCGCCAAGCATCGCCATGGACACAGCAAGGGGGCGGAGAACAGACTRCATTCGGGTTCCCATCGACACGCTCCTATTTCGGGTTGATCTTGTTTGACTCTGGCATCTGAGGGATGCGCCCCGCCCCGTATCACCTTGAGCAGTCCAGTACTGGCGGTGGCTTTTCTTTTCGGCAGTGAGCAAGCCAGCGGGGACGAGTTCCAGGGATTTTCGATCATTTGTCTTTCCCTTCTCGCGGCGACGGATAGGGATAATCGGGGTGCCCGGGCCTTATGGTCGTAACCAGTACCTTCACCTCATCGTTTGGGAAGAAGTGCACCGCGAAGCGGCCCATGTCCTCAGGCTTGTAGGGGGGCACCTCCACCACGCGCGTTCGCCAAGAGATCGGGCTGGCGTTACGGTCTTCCGTCCACTTCACAGTGACCGTCATGCCCGGCTGCCATTCCCTTGGCACGAAAATGCAGCAAACAAAGCTGCCACCACCCGCATGCCGGAGAATATCGCCGCCGGGGTACCCGTTCACGACGTACATGGCCACATACTGGTTCGTGTGGTTGTATCCCACCAGGTCCATCGCGGTAGCAGGGCTGCTGACAGCGCAGGCTGTGCCCAGCATTGCCAGGGACACAGCAAGGCGGCAGAGAACAGACTGCATCCGGGTTCCCATAGATACGCTCCAATTTCGGGTTGAGCTTGACTCTGGCATCTTAGGGAGCACCCTGCCCCACATCACCTTGGTCGGGAAGAGTTCCGCGGATTGCGTAGTCATCGCCCGACACCTTCGTCAGGGTATGGATAGGGATAGTCAGGATGGCCAACAATCTTCGTTGTGACCAATACCTTTACCTCATCGTTGGGGAAGAAGTGCACCGCGAGATGACCTCGATCCTTGGACGTATAGGGAGGCACGTCAACAATGCGCGTTTTCCAGGGGATCGGGTTGGTGTTTCGCTTCCCCGACCATTTCACCGTGACTGTCATGCCGGGTTGCCATTCAGCGGGTACAGAAATGCAACAGACAAATTTTCCGCCCCCCTCATGCGGGTAGATATTTGCGCCCGGATAGCCGTTGACGCTATATGCAGCCACATACCGATCCGTGTAGTTGTAACCCACCAGATCCATGGCGATTGCGTGACTGGTTGCTGTGCACGCCGTGCCAAACGCCGCAAGCAGCAGTGAAAGACTGCGGTAGATTCTTCTAGGCCAGGAGTTCATGGCTATTCCTCGTGTCGATGCATATATTCCCAGTGCCATCGGAAAAGACCCTCACATTGAGTTACCCGGGGGCATTGTCCTGAGGCAAAGTGCTGGCTAGCCCCCGCCGCCCGCTGCATCGCCTCGCGCGGCGAAAGCGCGTGCAGGCCGCGAGTCGGAAAGAGCTCCGAGGATCGCGCGGTCATTTCTTGACACCTTCGTCGGGGTACGGATATGGATACTCGGGGTGACCAGCAGTCTTCGTCGTGACCAGCACCGTGACCTCATCGTTGGCTAAGAAGTGCACCGCGAGATGACCCCGATCCTTAGCCGTATAGGGAGGCACCTCCACCACACGCGTTTTCCATGGGATCGGGTTGGCGTTGCGGTCTCCCGTCCACCTCACCGTGACCGTCATGCCCGACTGCCATTCCCTAGGCACAGAAATGCAGCAAACGAAGCCGCCGCCGCCCGCATGTGGGTAGATGTTGGCGCCTGCAGAGCCATTGACGCTATATGCTGCGACATACTGATCCGTGTAGTTGTAGCCCACCAGGTCCATCGCGGTAGCAGGGCTGCTGACAGCGCAGGCTGTGCCCAGCATTGCCAGGGACACAGCAAGGCGGCAGAGAACAGACTGCATTCGGGTTCCCATCGACACGCTCCTATGTTGGGTTGAGCTTGACTTCGGCAGCCTAGGGCGTACCCTGCCCCGCACCACCTTGACCTGTCCGCTGGCGCCAATAGCCTCGTAGCCCTCCTGCTGATGGTTGCCAGCGCCGTCGAAGACGACACCCACATTTTCCCGTTCGGCACAGGCGGCCGCTTTGTCATTGAGCAATGTGCGGGACAGCACCGYGATGCRCCGCATCGCCTCGCGTGGCGGCAGCGCGCGCAGGCCGCCAGTTGGGAATATCTCAGGGGATGGCGCGGTCATTTCCGGACACCTTCGCTGGGATAGAAATGGTAGGGATAGTCAGGGTGCCCAGGTGCTTTCGTTGTAACCAGCACCGTGACCTCATCGTTGGGAAAGAAGTGCACGGCGAGATGACCACGATCCTTGGCCGTATAGGGAGGCACATCCACCACCCGCGTCTTCCACGGGATCGGGTTGGCGTTACGGTCTTCCGTCCACTTCACCGTGACCGTCATGCCCGGCTGCCATTCCCCTGGTACCGAAATGCAACAGACAAACTTGCCGCCGCCGCTGTGCGGATAGATATTCGGGCCGGGATAGCCATTGACACTATATGCAGCGACATACTGATCCGTATAGTTGTAGCCCACCAAGTCCATAGCGGCAGCCCGATTTGCCATGGAACACGCGGCGCACAGCACGACAGCTAGCGGTGATAGACGAACGGAAATCTGTTTCCATCTGATGTTCATGCGAGCTCCGATCTCGGGCGTAACTGGCAACGTACGTTGCTACGATTCCAGCACCTTCAGGCACCGCATTGGCATGCGTGCGCCAGTAAGGACCGTCTCCGTGTGACGGCTTGGCGACCGTCGAGAACAACTTCGTACCTATCGGTCATTCCCTGGGTTTTCCTCCGGGAGCCGCACCAGATCGCTCTCGATGATGTGCGGCATGGCCGCCTGGATGTCGCGCGTGTTCTTCTGCACGGCAATCGCCCCGAAGAGCGCCAGGGCGAACGACATGCCATAGAAGCCCTTTTCGCTCAACGCCAAGTTGGCGTTGAATAGCCCGACACACAGCAAGAGGACAGCCAGCAGCACTGACACCCAGCTCAGGCCGTAGTAGATCGCCGTTACGGGAATGCCCTCGAGCTTGTCTCGTACGCTCTTTTGCACGGAGACGGCGGCAAACAGTCCGTAGACAAGCACCGTAAAGTAGTAGCCGCGCTCGTTCAGCTGCATTTCCGCGTTGAACAATCCAACAAGGAATGCGAGAAATCCTGCTAGCAAGGCGGCCCATGAGGACGCAACGAAGGCAAACGAAGGCTGTTGGGTAGTGTTTTTCATTTCACGTGTGTAAATGGGTTGGCGATACCGATGGATGCCGCACAGGCAAGTGCTACAACGTAATGGGGTGCCATCGCTAGCTTGAACATCTTCACGCCTTGAACGCATTGACCGCATTGACTGCCTCGATGGCTGCGGCGAGTTCCCCACGCGCCCAGCCCCGCTCCGCGATGAGTCGGAGGAGCTTCGGGTTCGTCAGGCCCTTGTGGTCGGTCTGTGTGTCAAAAATCCCCAGCGCAAGGATGTCCGGAAACGCGTCAATCTCCTGGGCGCGTGCAAACTCGCACACCGCCTTGATCTTCTCGAAGAATCCCGCCTTCGCCGTTGCCGGCAAGATCCCCGGCAACTGCCGGAACATGGCGTCGATGACCGAATCAGGTACGCCTCGCTCTAGCAGCTTGTTGAACTCCCGCCGCCCGAGCGCGAGCGGAAAGACAGGCGCGGCAATGGCATCCGCGACCGGAGCCTGCTCGAGCTGTCCTGCGCGATCGACGTACCACCATTCGCTTAGCTCATGGGTCAACKCCGCCCAGGACTCCTGACGGAGGACCTCCGGAAGCATCGGCAGCACCCGCGTGTCGGCAAAGCGCAGCAGCAGCTTCTGCCCATCCTCGGTCGAGACGCGCGCGCACTTCTGCCAATTCGGCTTGAGTTCGGCGGCATTCCTGGATGAGGCCACAATGCTGAACATTGGCCGCCCGGCGCAATGCCGTGCGAGGCCAAGAATCTGCTCCCTCAACACCTCGGCGCGCTCCACGATCAGCGGGATAAGAAGTGGGGAAACCTCGAGCATGGCGTCCAGCTCGTCGCAGGCATACAACGCTTCTGGCGAGCCGGGGTAATCGCGCCGGCCGCCATCGTGATCGAACGCACCATCAACGACCGCAGTCCAGTTTGCCTTGGGATTTGCCGAAACCAGCTCGATCAGCCTGGTGGAGACCTCGGCGAGGTTCAGTGGATCAACCGCGAAATACATGTATCCATCCCTCCCTAGACCGCAGCGAGCGCACTGCCCGACTTAAGTGCCTTGATGAAGCACTCGATGCAGAACGGCTTCGGTGTGACCGGCATCTGCATCGGCAAGCTCTGCTCTTCCGGCCAGGAGTGGTGCGCGGCGTGCGCGACGTATTTCCCCTCGGTCAGGTGCGTGATGCCGGCGGCCTCGTACTGGGTAAAGCTGCCGCCGCCACCGATCAGCAACTGCTTCTTTGCAATGACGCGAATGCTGTCCTCGGTGCTGATGATGCTGATGCCAAGCTTCGCAAGCAGTCCCATCGTGTCGTTCTGGGCCTGAATTTCAATGGGGCCACGGCTCGCGAACAGCTTGATGCCGAACTTGTGGGCACAGATGGAGACCAGCTCCCTGACGCTGGCGAGAAAGCTCTTCCCGACGTTGAGGGACATGTGCTCGCCCGTTGTCAGCGATGTGTGGAGCTTGCTGTGCAGATGCGTGCTTTCTTCAGCGGTGGCCGCGATGCCGGCGGCGCTCGACACCACAACGTGGGGAGACGTCAGTTCCCCGAGTGCCTCCCCGGATCCCTTGATGGCATCGTTCTGCTGCGCGATCGTCCTGGCGACGTCCTTCTGCTCTTCGTGCTGCGCCTGGGAGTTCGCCGACGCTTCCTCGAGGGCCTGGGCGATCTCCAGCGCGCCTTTGAGGCGGGCTATCGTCTCGCGCATATCCATGGCGTGGCTGCGGGCATTCATGCGTGCTTCGGTGCTGAGCAAGGCGCCCTTGGCGGAACGCAAGGCCATGTGGCCGTCGGTGCGAAGCTCGGCGCCCTCGCCGCGCTTGTCTTTTCTGCCTCCCGCATCGGGAATGCGGGTAATGTGGCCAACATTGAGCTGCGACAGCAAGTGGTCCGACGACAGCTGCGATTGAATCTCGCCCTGCGTGTCGTCCATCACCAGGTGGTTGTGCCGGCCACCGCCGATTTCCTTGGAGCGGAATCCAGACAGCGCGTGCTGGTCCGGCAAGTTCCAGGGCGGCATATTGAGCTGGTTCGGAACCCGCCCCACGATGATCGGCAGATCCGGATCGCCGTGCAGGAAGTCGACGATGACCTCCTGTCCGATACGGGGAATGTGGATGGCGCCGTACTGATCGCCGTGCCATGACGACGCGACGCGCACCCAGCAAGAGCTGTGCTCGTTGCGTTTGCCGTACATATCCCAATGCAGCTGGATTTTCACGCGACCGTACTGATCCGTCCACACTTCCTGAGATTCCGGCCCGACAACGGTTGCCGTTTGAGGCCCCGTTGTGCGGGGCTTTGGCTGCGTCCGGTCCGGGCGGAATGTTTCCGTGGTCGGCTGCACCTCGAACTCCACCGCGCAGCGCCAGCGCTGGCCCTGGCCGCTCTCCTCCGCGACTTCCTCGAGCATCAGCTTCGTCGCAAAGATCAGGTATTCACAGTTTGCCTTCTGCTCGGGATGCCGAGCCAGCGTGAACGTACAGCCCGGAACGACACCACGCAAGTTTCCCTTCCCATAGGCGAGACGGCCATGCTGACGCAACTCCTCCATGCGCATGCGGGCGGTCACATCTCCTTCCTGCCACGGGTCATTTCCGGTGGCGGGCTGCGCATGATCGCCGGGCCATTCATACATCTCCTGGTCGCGATGGCCCGTCTCGCGGGGCTGCTGCGTCTTTACCGTGAGGTCTGCTCTTGGCTTGACGAAGTCATAGTCGTTGGAGCGCCATTTCCCAGTCACCAGCTGGTCGACGACTGTGAAATCCGAGATATGCTCTTCATCCACGCGGTCCGCACTCGAATACCATTTGATCGTGTGATAGGCGCTGCTCGTGAATTTCCTGAACGCACCATTGCCGTCGGTCAGGATCAGACGGTGATGGCCCTCGCTATGCTCGAAGAACCAAGCGATGCCCCACTCCTCGGTGATGCGCTGGAAGAACTCGAAATCGGTCTCGCCATACTGGACCTGGTACTCTCGCCGCGGATACTGGACCAGGCTGAGCCGCTTTTCGACCGGAAAGTTGTAGTCCGCCAGCAGTTCATCGAGTATTTCGATGACGGTCTTCTGCTGGTAGGTCTTGTAGTCCATGGTCAGCGTGGCAAGCCAGAGCCACGGCCGCAGCACGAAGCGATAGACAAGGTGGCGGCCCTCCGGCGTCGGGCCAGACACGCGCGTCACCAGGCCGGTGATCTCGCGCTTGCCAGCGCCGAGCCGTCCCTCCAGACCGGCGCCTGCGCCATCCAGTTCGATCTCGATGGTCAGCTCGCGGCCTTCAAGGGCCTCCTTGTCGAGATTCGCGCCCGGCCCAAAGGCGAAGTTCTGATCGTCCGCCGTCTTGAGTTCCAGTTCGTATTCAAAGAGGTCGCAAAGCGCTTCCCTGCCACTGACGCGCACCACTGTCAGCGCCGGCTGCCCCAGTACCTCGGGAAGGCCGGGTCCTTTGACCGTGACGGTACGATGACTGCCGAATCCGGGGATGCTGAGGGACGAGACCATCTTCTTTCTCCTGTTGAAACGGGTACAACCGCTTTGAATACGAATCGCCTGTGACAACAATCGCCTGTGACAAACGAAAGTTGCCGTCCATCCGTCAGTGCCGTGAGCGGATGGACGGAGTCCGTCAAGCTTCCTTGTTGCCCTTGATGTCATAGCCGGCGGTCACGGCACCGCCGCTGCCGCCCTGGGCGTTTTGCACCACATACTCTTGCTTCACCTTGGAGAACGACAACGCCACCTTCTCGCGCATGCGCACTTCGTCGTCCACCGAACCCCTTGGACTCACCAAGGTGACGATCACATCGGTCATGGTGAGCTTCAGATACTCGAGCGGATTTCCACCGGCCTTGCGCACCACCAGAACGGCCTCGTTAATGTGCTTGCCCGTCAGGCAGTACTTCATCAGGTTGGGCGAGGCGCGATCGATGAAGTGCTCGAAGGTCATATCCGACACGGTCGCCTTGCCGGCACCGCCGCCGCTGCCTGCGTGCATGGTGGACTGCTGCTCGATGCTCCATTCCCAAGCCAGTACCTCGACCTCATTCTTGTGCGACGTGTCCTGCGACTCGCCGTCGATGCCATTGATCTTCAGGAAAATGTCCTGTGCCATTGCAAAGCTCCTTCACGTTAAGACAGGTACTTCAGACAAAAACCACAGCGGCTCCCCCGAGCCTGCCGGTCGCAGGCCCGTTCGGTAGAGTCCGTGGGGATTCGGTTTGGATTTGGCGGGTAAGCCTTAAGCCGCGTCCTTGACCGACGGCAGGCGGGCCACCAGGCGCAGCGACACCGTCAGGCCTTCGAGCTGGAAGTGCGGACGCAGGAAGAACTTGGCGCTGTAGTAGCCGGGGTTGCCTTCCATTTCCTCGACCACCACCTCGGCGGCGGCCAGCGGACGGCGGGCCTTGGTCTCCTGCGAGGAGTTGGCCGGATCCGCGTCCACGTAGTTCATGATCCATTCGTTAAGCCAGCGCTGCATATCCTCGCGCTCCTTGAAGGCACCGATCTTGTCGCGCACGATGCACTTCAGGTAATGCGCGAAGCGCGAGCAGGCAAACAGGTAAGGCAGGCGAGCCGACAAATTGGCATTGGCGGTTGCGTCGGCGTCGTAGTATTCGGCCGGCTTCTGCATGGACTGCGCGCCGATGAAGGCGGCATAGTCGGTGTTCTTGCGGTGCACCAGGGAAATGAATCCATTCTTCGACAGCTCGGCCTCGCGACGATCGGAGATCGCGATCTCCGTCGGGCACTTCATGTCGAGGCCGCCATCGTCGGTCGGGAAGGTATGGCACGGCAGGTTTTCCACGACACCGCCGCTTTCCACGCCGCGGATCAGCGTGCACCAGCCATAGAGCTTGAACGAGCGGTTGATGTTGACCGCCATCGCATAGGCCGCGTTGCTCCACACGTACTTGCGGTGATTGGCGCCATCGGTATCTTCCTCGAAATCGAATTCATCGACCGGGTTGGTCTTGATGCCATAGGGCAGGCGCGACAGGAAGCGCGGCATGGCCAGGCCCACATAGCGCGCGTCTTCCGAGTTGCGCAGGCCGTTCCACGGTGCATACTCCAGGTTCTGGAAGATCTTGGACAGATCTCGCGGTTCTGGAAGATCTTGGACAGATCTCGCG
>NZ_JBFTNE010000119.1:0-19006 GCF_056397325.1 Cupriavidus sp. 05N39 | reverse complement strand
GACCGTGAAACGACTCCACGCCGATGATAGTGCGGATACCCGTGTGAAAGTAGGTAATCGCCAGGCTCTCCCTTGAAACCCCCCAGTACGAAAGTACTGGGGGGTTTTGCTTTTGCGGCTTCGTTTACGCTGATCGGTACACTTGTGCCCGATTCGTGATCACAGGCAAGAAATAGTGCCGGATACGCCGGGTATCGTTCGCATCGCGGATGGCTCGACCGCGTGTAGTTCAAATCCTTTCCGCCGCCAGCAGCGTGGCGGACCCCCCCTTGCCTGGCGCTGCGTCAGTTGGTCATGTCCGGAATGTCTCCGCCGTCTCTTCGGCGGCCTTGCGCAGATCGGGGACGAAGGCCAGCAGGTCGTCGAGCGTAAGCCGCCCGACCGGCGCCTGCACCGCGATCGCGGCGCAGGCACGATTGCGATCCAGCATGACCGGCACCGCAATCGCGATCAACCCCTGCAGATGCTCCTGGTCGTTGATGGCCAGCATGCGCTTGCGTGTCGTCGCAAGTTCCTTACGCAACGCTTCGCGATCGATGATGGTCCGCTCCGAATACGCGTGTAGCGGCAATGTATCGACCATGCGGTCGCGTCTTTCCTTCGGCAGGAAGCTGAGCAGGACTTTGCCGCTTGCCGAGCAATGTAGCGGCACATGCGAGCCCGGCTGCAAGTGCATGCGCAACGGCCATTCAGTTTCGACCCGGTCGATGTACACCACGTCGTTCCCGGAGAGCATCGTCAGATTGCACGTCTCGCCGATCTTAGTCACCAGTTGTTCGAGCAGCGCGTGACGCGCCGCGGCCGGACCTGCGTGCATCAGGACGTTCACCGCCAGGGCGCGCACCCGCGGTGAGCACTCATAGAGCCGGTCGCCCGCACCCCGCGTGACCAGCCATGCGTCCATCAGTTGCACCAGTATGCGGTGCACCGTCTGTTTAGGTAAGCCGAGCGCCTCGACGAGTTCCGTCATGGCAAGCGGACGCCCGGCCTGCGCCAGCGTCTCTAGCACGCGAAAGGCGCGGACCGCCGCAGCAGTCGATTGGTTGGATCTTGTCATGCTGGCTCCTGACAGCAGTACTTCCGCTTCCCCACATGCATCGACTTTATCGTTTTTCGGGACAGATTGGAGTCCCGAAATCTGCATTTTTCCACTCTGAAGCGTACGCAGCGAAGGATAGCGCGAAAAACGGGACATCCTGGCGCGATGGTTTGATTAGATTGGGTCGAAAGCAGTCGTGGACGCCATGGCTCTGGCTGCAAAAATTGACATCACGAAAAAGGAGGAAACAGGAAAAAGGAATCTGAAAAAAGACAAGAACGGCGTTGCAAGACTGGTGGTTTCAATTCCAGTGGTTCTTTGGAATGCGTGAAAGTCGGCATAGATTCGACCATTCATATAATTAATTAAAATGGTGAGAGAGACATGAAAAAAATATTCAAAGTCAGGCACATGATATTGGGGCTGATGTGTCTGATGTATTTCATCGCCTATATTGACCGTGTCAATATATCAATTATCGCCCCATTCCTCAAAGATGAGATGGCGCTTACGCCGACTCAACTGGGGCTCGTCTTTTCAGCCTTTGCCTATCCCTACGCCGCCATGCAGATACTGGGCGGCTGGTTCGCCGACAAGTATGGACCGAGGCTGGTGCTGACCATACTCACCAGCATTTGGGCGATTGCGACGATCCTTTGCGGCTTTTCCTGGGGCCTCGGATCGCTGATCATGTTCCGGATCCTGCTTGGCATCGGTGAAGGTGGCGCATTCCCGGCAGCAACGCGCTCCTTCACATACTGGATGCCGGCCACGGAACGCGGCTTCGCCCAGGGTATCACGCATAGCTTCGCGCGCCTGGGTGGCGCCGTTACTCCGCCGATTGTGCTGGTCATTGTCGCCGCCTACGGCTGGCGCGAATCGTTCGTGATTCTCGGTGTGGTCAGCCTGATCTGGACCTGTCTCTATGTCTGGCTGTTCCGCAATACGCCGCTGGAGCACAAATGGGTCCAACCCGCAGAGTTGAAGGAGATCGGCGTCAATTCACGCGAGTTGAAGAAGGCAGCAGCAGGAAAAACGCCATGGAAGCAGATGTTCAGGCGCATGTGGCTGGTGACGTTCGTGGACTTTTGCTACGGATGGTCGCTCTGGGTGTTCCTGACGTGGCTGCCCTCCTACCTGAAGGATGCGCGTGGATTTGACGTAAAGCAGCTGGCATTGTTCACGGCGCTGCCACTGCTTGCCGGCGTGGTTGGCGACACCCTCGGTGGCGTCATCTCAGACATCATCTACAAGAAGACCGGAAACCTCAAGCTGGCCCGGCGTGCATTGCTGTTCGTCGGGCTGGCCGGTTCCCTGGTATTTATCGTACCGGCGATCTATACCCAGAGCCCGCTGACGGCGGTGATGCTGCTCGCAGCATCTTTCTTCTTCCTTGAACTGACCAATGCCGTCTTGTGGAGCCTGCCGCTCGATATTGCCGGAAAGTTTGCGGGAACCGCTGGCGGAATGATGAACACAGGCTTCGGCGTGGCAGGAATGATCTCGCCCGCTTTGTTCGGTTTCCTGATCCAGAAAACGGGAAGCTATGAACTGCCATTCCTGATTTCGGCCGGATTCTTGGGGCTCGCGGCAATCTGTTCGTTACGGATCGATCCGACAAACAAGATCGAGGATGAGCAGGAAGACGCGCTGTCGCTGGGTGGGTCCGGACTAGGGACTGCGCATTGAAATTTGCCTTTCCCTTGGCAGGGGAAGGCCCCGGTTTTGGCAGTGACAGCACCACGAATGACAAATGAACGGAGAGACAGAATGTCAATGGAAACGTGCGCGAACACCCATGCGTCGGCAGAGGGCGAAGTGATTTCCAAACTGATCAGGAAGGCAAGGGCGGCGCAGCGCAGCTACGAGCGCTATTCGCAGGCACAAGTGGACGAGGTGGTCACCGCGGCGGGATGGGCGATCGTGCATCCCGAGCATAATCGTATCCTGGCCGAGATGGCGGTGCGCGACACCGGGCTCGGCAACGTCCCCGACAAGATCCAGAAGAACTACCGAAAGACGTTGGGGCTGCTACGCGACCTGAAACATGCGAAGACAGTCGGCATCATCGCCGAGTATCCGGAGCGCGGACTGGTGGAGATTGCCCGTCCCGTCGGCGTGGTAGCCGCGATTACCCCTTCCACCAATCCGGCGGCGACACCCGCCAACAAGATCATCAATGCGCTGAAGGGGCGCAATGCGGTCATCGTCGCGCCCTCTCCAAAGGGACTTTCCACTTGCGCCGCCCTGGTGGCTTACATTCACGCGGAGCTGGATAAGCTCGGCGTGCCGCTGGACCTGGTCCAGTATCTGCCCGGACCGATTACCAAGCAGGCAACCCAGGAGCTGATGCGCCAGGCGGACCTGGTGGTCGCGACAGGCTCGCAGAACAATATCCGGTCCGCTTATGCGAGCGGATCGCCAGCATTCGGAGTCGGTGCGGGCAACGTTGCCTCGATCATCGATACCTCTGCAAGTCTTGGTGAAGCGGCGCAAATGATTGCCAGTTCGAAGACGTTCGACAATGCGACGAGCTGCTCGTCCGAAAACAGCGTGGTCATCCTCGACACGGTCTATGACGCGGCGCTGGCGGCGCTGACCGATGCCGGCGGCACGCTGCTGAACACGGAAGAGAAGTGCCGGTTGCAGGAGACGATGTGGCCGAGGGGAAAGCTGGATTCCGCCGTGACCGCGCAGTCCGCGCCCAGGATCGCGGCGCTGGCTGGCCTGGAGCGGCCGGGCGTGACGCAAGCGAAATTCCTGATGGTGGAGGAAGTTGGTGCCGGTCCGGAGTATCCATATTCGGGTGAAAAGCTCTCTCCCGTGCTGACCGTCTATCGCGCTCGCGACTTTGATCACGCTTGCGCGATAGTCAACGATATCTATGGCTATCTGGGGGCGGGCCATTCGGTGGGAATTCATACAGCGGATGATGACCATATCCTGCACCTGGGAAATGCGCTTCCAGTCTGCCGGGTCATCGTCAATCAGGCGCATTGCTTTGCGACCGGCGGCAGTTTCGAGAACGGTTTGCCATTCTCGCTTTCCATGGGATGCGGCACATGGGGTGGCAATAATTTCTCGGAGAATATGAACTACAGGAACTTCCTCAACATCACGCATATCGTGCGAAAGCTCAAGGAACAGGTTCCCTCCGAGGAAGAATTATTTGGTGAGTACCTGCGCAAGCACGGCTAATCGATCCGTTGCGAATCAGTCGTAAAGCCATATAAGTCTTTTACTGCTTGAACGTGAGGAATATAGACATGCTGCGCACCATTCGAGAATATGTCGACTTTCAGGCCGCCGAACGACCGGAAGCGATTTACCTGATTGCACCGGAACCTGACCTGAGCATGACGTTCGCCGGCTTGCGGAGTGCCTCTCGCGAGCTGGCACGCTTTCTTCTCGGCCAGGGTATTCGGAAGGGCGACACGGTGGCGATGCTGATGCACAACGGCTACCAGACCTGCCGCCTGTTCATTGGCGTCATGTATGGCGGRTTTTGCGCGACGCCGCTGAATCTGCTCGCGCACCCGTCGCAGCTCGAGTACGTGCTGAATCACAGCGACGCCAGGATCGTATTCGTCGCGCCCGACCAGCTGGAGCGTCTGAATGCTGCGCTGGCCAATGTGACGCGGGATATCCAGGTCGTGCTGTGCGATGTCGATGCGCGGGAATGCATCCCGGTGCCGGACGAGGAGGTGGAGCTGCCACCCGTGGGCGAAGAGGATGACGCACTGATGATGTACACGTCCGGCACGACCGGCAAGCCAAAGGGGGTCGTGCTGGCAAACCGGTCCATCGTGTCGGGTGGACAGTTCGTATCGGCAGCCCACGAACTCGCGGCCCAAGACAGGGTGCTGGCGGTTTTGCCCCTCTACCACATCAATGCCCAGATTGTGACCGCGACATCGCCGCTAATTCATGGCGGGAGCCTGGTTCTGCCGCATCGATTTCGGGTCTCCGGCTTCTGGGAGCTGGTGGCGCGGCATCGATGCACCTGGATCAATGTAGTGCCGACCATGATTTCCTACCTGTTGAATGGTGCGGGTCCGGCGCGGGATGGGCTGGATCTCAGCCGGGTCCGCTTCTGCCGTTCTGCTTCCGCTCCGCTGCCGCCCAGCCAGCATCGTGCCTTTGAAGACGCATTCAGGATCGGCGTGATCGAGACGATGGGGCTCACGGAAACCGCCGCGCCATGCTTTACCAATCCGCTAGAGCCTTCACAGCGCAAGATCGGCAGTCCTGGGCGGGCCTTTGGCAATGAGGTCACGATTGTCAATGCGGAGGGAAATGTGGTCGCTTCGGGTGAAGCGGGCGAGATCCTGGTGCGTGGCCCGAACGTCATGAAGGGCTATTACAAGAGTCCGGAAGAAACCGCCACGACGCTGACGGCGGATGGCTGGCTTCATACGGGAGATCTTGGATACCTGGACGCGGATGGATTTGTCTTCGTCACCGGCCGGATCAAGGAGCTCATCATCAAGGGGGGTGAGAACATTGCGCCTCGCGAGATAGACGAGGCATTGCTCAAGCATCCGGCTGTGCTGGAGGCCGCGGTGGTGGGCGTTCCGGACGAGCACTACGGCCAGGAGTTGATGGCGTGCATCGTGTTCAAACCTGGAGAGCGATGCACGGAGGACGAACTGAGATCGTTTTGCCGGAACGAACTGGGCGCTTACAAGACACCCAGGTCATTCCGCTTTGTCGACGAACTGCCCAAGGGACCGTCCGGCAAGGTGCAGCGGCTGAAACTCCTCGGCATGGAGGAGATCCCCGCGTAGCGCGCGTCCAGCCTCGGCCGTGCCGGACCGCGTGCAGTGCCCGGTTGGTGAGCTGGCGGGTTGGCGGATAGCGGCGGGCGGCGAAAGCCGCTCGCATGCGCCTGCCGTCCAATGGAGGCTCAGAAGGGCTTCGTGGGCAGATACTTCCCGTCGAGAGTGATCACGGCGCGGTGACCGCCGTCCGGGTCCTCGACCTTCTGGATGTCCAGCCTGAAGTTGATGGCGCTGATGATGCCGTCGCCGAACTTCTCGTGCACCAGGGCCTTGAGCGTCGAACCATAGATCTGCACGATTTCATAGAACCGGTAGATGGTCGGGTCGGTCGGCACGCCGCCCGGAATGCTGCCGCGCAGCGGGATGGTCTGCAGCAGGCGCGCGGCATCCTCACCCAGTTCGAGCTTGTCGGCAACCGAATTGGCGACGTGTTCAGGCAGCGGATGCTGGCCCAGGAGGGCGGCCGTCACATAGGCGAGGGTCAGGCCGGAGCCTTCGTTGAGATCTTCGAATGTAAGGTCCTTGCGCGTCTTGGCGTCGATGATGGCATCGGTCAGGGCCTGGCGGTTGGTCTGGCTGTATTGCGACTGGGGCATGAAAGACTCCTTGGGGGGAATATACGCTCAGGCAGCAATGCCGAGCCTGGTTGGGGTTGCGCAGACATGCGGATGGTCCGCAAGGGCGACGAAGTGGTTCGTGGTGCCGTCCAGGGCGGCGATCGAGCCGGTTTCGATGTCGTACACCCAGCCGTGAAGCTGCAGGCGCCCTTGCTCGAGCGCGAGGGCAACGGACGGATGGGTCTTGATGTTGGCGAGTTGCGCGATGACGTTCTCGCGCACCATCGAGTCGACACGCGCGCGCGGCGATGCGTGCTCGCGCGCCTCGTTGACGGACTTGGCGGCATCGCAGTGACGCAGCCAGCCGGCGACGGCCGGCATGTGATCCAGGCATTGGCAGGTGGCAATCGCGGTCATGGCGCCGCAATCCGAGTGGCCGCAGATCACCACGTCCGTGACGCCAAGCCCCGCGACCGCGTACTCGACGCTGGCGGAAACGCCGCCGGGCTGCGTGCCGTATGACGGCACCACGTTGCCGGCGTTGCGGATCACGAACAGGTCGCCAGGCTCGCGTTGGGTCAGCAGTTCGGGTACGACCCGGCTGTCGGAGCAGGCGATGAACAACGTGCGCGGATTCTGGCTCGTGGCCAGGCGCTTGAAGAGTTCGGAGCGTTTCGGGAACTCTTCGCGCTGGAACTTCAGGAATCCGTCAATGAGGTCTTGCATCGCTTTGCTCCATCGTTGTGGGTGGTGAACCGATGGGAGAATCATGGACGAATTTTTCTATAGGGTCCAAGACCGGTTTATTATGCTTTCCATAGAAAACACCAATAGTTAAATCCCATGCTGCTGCGTCATATCCGTTACTTCCTTGCCGTGGCCGACAGCGGCAACTTCACGCGAGCCGCCGAACTGCTGCACGTTTCCCAGCCGACGTTGTCGCAGCAGATCAGGCAGCTTGAGGAAACCCTGGGCGTGCAACTCTTCGACCGGTCCGGACGCAGCATCAGGACCACGGATGCCGGCCAGGCGTACCTGCTCTATGCGCGCCGAGCGCTGCAGGACCTGGAAGCTGGGTCGCGGGCTATCCACGATGTGCGCGACCTGACGCGCGGCACCTTGCGCCTGGCGATGACGCCCACCTTCGCGCCCTATCTGGTCGGCCCGCTGGTCATGGGATTCAACGAGAAGTATCCCGGCGTCACGCTGCGCTTGCTGGAAATACCACAGGAGCAGATCGAGCAACTGCTGGCCGCCGACAACCTGGATGTCGGGATCGCCTTCGAGGACGTGCATCTGCCGGACATCGAAGCGCAGACCTTGATGCAGGAGCGGCTCGCACTGGTGGTGGGCACGACGCACCGCTTTGCCAGACGGCGAGCGGCGCTGACACTGAAGGAACTGGAGGGTGAGCCGATGGCGTTGCTCACCATGGAGTTTGCAACGCGCCGCTATATCGATCGCTACTTTGGCGGGCAGGGTGTTCCCCCGCGAATCGCATTTGAGGCGAACTCTGTCAACGCCGTGATCGAGGCAGTGCGCCGAGGCCGGTTGATGACGGTGTTGCCCGCTGCCATCGTTGAAGACAACAGCGAGCTTTGCAGGCTCAAGGTGGAGCCGCCGCTGCCGCCCCGGGGAGCCGCATTGCTCCAGCGCAAGGGCGCATACCGGACCGCGGCCGCGCGGGCCTTTTCCGACTTTGCACAAGTCGCATGCGGCGCCGGCGGGCGCAACCTGCGTTGATCTGTCCGAGCTATCTCTCCAACGAAATTCAGATTCAGGACACTGGCGAGCCCGGCCTTCGAGACATCGGATGAAGGCTGGGCACTCCCTGCCCATGGCCATCGCCTTTCGTGGCTGTCCGCCATCAGGCATTGTTCATTCCGGTTCCGGCACAGCTGATCGCAAGGGCTCGGCGTTCGTCAAAATAGCACGCAAGACGCTGCGTCTGCTCCGCAGTAAATAGCGGTCTTCTGCTCCTGTTTTTCCTTGCTGCGCTGCGGCAACATCTCTCTAAGCCAATGCCGTCGGTTGACCCGGCGACTCCCGGACCCACCGGGACAAAGACATTGCGCGACATTCGAAGAATCCGTTCCATGCGCGGTTCGCGCGGCCACGCGCTCGCGCCCATTCCTGTGGCCGCCGCGCGTGTCCTTAGCGCGCATCGTCGGCGCCAGAGAAACTGTCTCACTCATGACGTATCAGCTATTTTCACTGGACGGGTGTCCGGCCTGTGCCGCGCTTGAGCTATTCGTGCGGGACGCCGGTCTCGCCTATGACCGCATCGTGCTGGCGTCACCACGCCATGCCGCCGACGTGCTGGTTCTGCTTTCCGGATCCGATCCGCGTTGCCCGGCCTTGAGCCTTGGCGAGAAGACAGCAACTGGCCTCGCGGCTTGCCTGGAGCTTCTCGGTCAGCGCCACGCCGAAGGCGGATCGCTTGCAAATCTGGCATTTCATGGAACTGGCAATGCACTGGTTGACGGCGTGCTTAGCGGCCGTGTGCTGATGGCCAGAAACGAGCGGGCGTTCTCGCTTGCGCTTGGCGCGTTGCATGACGCTATCCGGGATTGGACCTCCGCCATGCCGGACGCACTGCGCCGCGCCGGCCTGTTCGTGCCGTATCTGGACCTGAGGATCGCGAATGGACTGTCTGGCGGGAAGGTCAGGCTTGCAGGTGTGTTCGGCGCTGACGAAAGCGTGCTGGAGGCAATGGTCTATCGCTTGCCGGCCGGATTTGAAGTCGCTTACCTGGACCGGATAAGGCGAGGGCGGAGCTGGGTCTATTGGGAGGGAGGCGACAGCATGCTCGGGGACCGGGCGGCGCGCTTGCACAATTCCCGTAACTGGTCCGCCGCCCTGAGCAAAGCGGCGGCCGGCAGTCTGTTTATCTAGAGGGTCATTTGTCCGTTGGGACGCGCGCGGCGCGTGGCCGGATCGCGGGAGAAGCGATCCGGCCACGGACCCGCTAGTCGCGCAGGCGCGCCCGTTCCGGCGACATATCCATCGGCATCATGTTGACGTTGGCGTTGTGCATGACCCACAACGATCCCGCGACGATGATGGCGATAAGCGCCCCGGTGCAGATGAAGATCGCCGTGTTCTGGCGCTGGTCGGCAGACGTGCCGATGTGCAGGAAGAAAACCAGCTGCACCACCAGCTGGGCGATGCAGAGCACCACGATGGCGGCGAGGCCCATGCCTTTGGGCACGAGCCCTTCCATCACCGCGCCGAACGACGCCAGGGTGAGCACCAGCGACAGCGCAAAGCCGATCACATAGCCTTTCATGCTGCCGTGCGCCGCGTGAGCCGCGGATCCGGTGGGGAGGTGGGCGGTCTTCATACAAACTCTCGCAGGTAGACAAAGGTAAACACGCAGATCCAGATCAGGTCCAGGAAGTGCCAGAACAGGCTGAGGCAGGCCAGCCGGCGCCGGGTCACGCCATCCAGACCGAAGCATTTGACCTGGTGCATCATGACCAGGATCCACAGCAGGCCGCAGGTCACATGCAGGCCGTGGGTACCCACCAGGGAAAAGTAGGAAGACAGGAACGCGCTGACGCCCGGCCCCGCGCCGGCATGAAGCAGCTCGGCGAACTCGTACAGCTCCATGGCGATGAAGGCCGCGCCGAGCAGGAACGTGACGCCCAGCCACTGGATGACCTGACGCTCCCGCCCGGCCTGCATGTTCAGCATGGCCACGCCGAAGGTGAAGCTGCTGACCAGCAGCAGCATCGTTTCCCCGAGCACGAACGGCAGCTCGAACAGGTCCCTGCCGCTCGGGCCGCCGGCCGTGTTGCCGGCGAGTACCCCGAAGGT
Organism: Cupriavidus sp. 05N39; assembly: GCF_056397325.1. Taxonomy (NCBI): domain Bacteria; kingdom Pseudomonadati; phylum Pseudomonadota; class Betaproteobacteria; order Burkholderiales; family Burkholderiaceae; genus Cupriavidus; species Cupriavidus sp. 05N39. The sequence continues at coordinate 8,810 of NZ_JBFTNE010000119.1, read as the reverse complement.
AGCGAACAGCACTGCGAAGATCAGGCAGTCGCTCATCAGGTAGATCCAGAACCCTAGCGTGGTCTTCGTTCCGTCGTCGTGCCCGACATGTTCGTGCGCGTTGTGAATGACTGTGTAGCTCATGGGTCAAGCCGCCTTGCGTAGCTGCGCATAGCGCGAGTTTTCGATGCGTTCGACTTCGGCCGCGGGGACGTAGTAGTCCACGTCGCGGTCGTAGGTCCGTGCGATGAAGGTGCCGATGATGCCCAGCAGGCCAAGGCCCGCGAGCGCCCACATATGCCATACAAGGGCGAAGCAGAGCACCAGGCCGAACGCCGAGACGATCACGCCCGCGCTGGTATTCCTGGGCATATGGATGTCTTCATAGTGGCCTGGCCGGACATAGGCACGGCCCGCTTCCTTGTCGTCCCAGTGCTGCTCCAGCGAGGTGATGTGCGGCACATGGGCAAAGTTGTAGAAGGGCGCGGGCGAGGCGGTGGCCCACTCCWGGCTGCGGCCATCCCAGGGATCGCCGGTGAGATCGCGGTTGTTCTTGCGGTCGCGCACGCTGACGGCCAGTTGGACAAGCAGGGCGACGATGCCGGCGCCGATGATGACGGCACCGCATAGCGCGACGATCAGGTAAGGCTGCCAGTCCGCGTGCGTGTAGTGATTCATGCGGCGGGTCATGCCCTTGAAGCCGAGCACGTAGAGCGGCATGAAGGCCAGGTAGAAACCAACCAGCCAGYACCAGAACGAGATCTTGCCCCAGCGCTCGTTCAGGGTGAAGCCGAACACCTTGGGGAACCAGAAGCTCATCGCGGCCAGGCAGCCGAAGATCACGCCGCCGATAATCACGTTGTGGAAGTGAGCGACCAGGAACAGGCTGTTATGCAGCACGAAATCGGCGCCGGGCACAGCCAGCAGCACACCCGTCATGCCGCCGACGGCAAAGGTGACCATGAAGCCGATTGTCCACAGCGTCGATGAGTGGTAGCGGATGCGGCCGCGGTACATCGTGAACAGCCAGTTGAACAGCTTCACCCCGGTCGGGATCGAGATGATGGACGTCATGATCCCGAAGAAGGCATTGACGTTGGCGCCTGAGCCCATTGTGAAGAAGTGATGCAGCCAGACGAAGAACGACAGGATGCCGATCGACGAGGTGGCGTACACCATCGACTTGTAGCCAAACAGCGGTTTGCCGGAGAAGGTCGAGATGATCTCGGAGAAGGCCCCGAAGCACGGCAGGATCAGGATGTAGACCTCGGGGTGTCCCCAGATCCAGATCAGGTTGACGTACATCATGGCGTTGCCGCCAAGCTCATTGGTGAAGAAATGCATGCCCAGGTACCGGTCGGCGGTGAGCAGGGCGAGCGTGGCGGTCAGGACGGGGAAAACGGCAACGATCAGGATGTTGGTGATCAGCGCGGTCCAGGTGAACACCGGCATCTTCATCAGGGTCAGGCCCGGCGCACGCATGCGCAGGATGGTGACGATGAAGTTGATGCCGGTGAGCGTTGTCCCCAATCCCGATATCTGCAATGACCATATGTAGTAGTCGACCCCCACCGTTGGGCTGTATCCCAGCCCGGATAACGGCGGATAGGCGACCCAGCCGGTGGCGGCAAAGTCGCCGACGAACATCGACAGCATGACCAGCACCGCGCCCACCGCCGAGAGCCAGAAGCTGAGCGAGTTGACGAACGGATAGGCCACGTCGCGGGCGCCGATCTGCAGCGGCACGATGACATTCATCAGGCCGAGGATGAACGGCGTCGCCACGAAGAAGATCATGATCACGCCATGCGCGGTGAAGATCTGGTCGTAGTGATGCGGAGGCAGGTAGCCGGCCGCATCGCCCACGGCGATCGCCTGCTGCACGCGCATCATGATGGCGTCGGCGAAGCCGCGCAGCAGCATGACCAGCGCCATGATGATGTACATCACGCCGATGCGCTTGTGGTCGACCGAGCAGATCCACTCGGTCCACAGGTACTTCCATTTGCCGAAATAGGTAACGGCGCCGATCAGCGCGGCACCGAGCAGGAGGACGGCGACCAGCGTACCCATGATGATGGGTTCATGGTACGGGATCGCATCGATGTTTAATTTTCCGAACATGGATCAGTGCTCCGTGGCCGCGGCGTGGTTGTGTTGCATGTGTTGCGTAGGTTGCGGATTCATTGGCTTCATGGGTTGGCGGCCAGCGGGGGGCTTTGGGCTGTGCAGACTTCTCCGCGCACATCGCCACGCGCATCGCCATGCATGTATTTGTTGACGATGCCCTGGAACAGGTCTGGCGCGACGCTCGCGTAGGTGGTCACCGGCGTTTTGGTGCTCGGGAGCTCCAGCGTGCGGTAGGCCTTCTCGTCCAGTACCAGCGGCGATTTCCTGGCTTGCTGGACCCAGGCGTCGAACTCTTCGCGCGAGGTGGCCACAGTGTCGAAATGCATGTCGGAGAATCCGGGGCCGCTGTAGGCCGCGGATAGCCCCGCGTAGATGCCGGGCGTGTCGGCGATCAGGTGGAGCTTGGTTTCCATGCCGGCCATGGCGTAGACCTGGCTGCCGAGCTGTGGGATGAACAGGGAGTTCATCATCGATTCCGCGGTGATCTTGAAATTGATCGGCGTATGGACCGGGATCGGCAAGCGGTTGACCGAGGCGATGCCGTAATCCGGGTAGATGAACAGCCATTTCCAGTTCAGGGCCACGGCCTCGACGCGCACGGGCTTGACCGTCGACTCCAGCGGCCGGTAAGGATCGAGCGAATGGGTGGTGCGCCAGATAAGAACCGCCAGGGCGGCCACGATCACGCACGGAATGGTCCAGATGACCACCTCGATGCTGGTGGAGTGGGCCCACTTGGGCGCATAGGTTGCTTTGGTATTGGACGCGCGATAGCGCCAGCCGAAATAGAGCGTCAGGAAAATGACGGGAATGACGACCAGCAGCATCAGGAACAGCGACACCAGGATCAGGGTCTTTTCCTGGTGCCCGATGTCGCCCTTCGGCGATAGCAGCTCTAGCTGGCAGCCGCTGAGCAGGAACATGGCTCCGGCACCCAGGAGCAGCCCCGCGCAGCGCAGCGAGCCCTTGCCTGTGTTGTTCAGCCTGTGCCTGTTGTTGGAATCGCGCCGGACAGCATGGCTTGCGCCGGCCAATAAGTTACGCATAAGACATACCTTGGTTATGCATCACATAACCGGCGCACGCGTCGAGACCGCCTGCCACAGCACGCTGGAAACCATTGCGAGAAAGGGAAATCCGCCCGGACGGCGGGAAACGCATACAAAGCGTTAAATGTATGGATTTGTGTGATGCTGCGGCGCATGATAATGTAAGACAAAGGCCATACATCAAGGAAAATGCGTCAAACGGAATCCATACAAGGCGAAGTGGCCGGACCTGACTGGTCGACCGCCTTCGTGCGCGGCGAGGGTGCGCGCTACCAGCAGATCGTTGGCTTCATAGAGCGCGCGGTGGGGGAAGGGCAGTTGAACCCGGGGGACCGCCTGCCGCCGCAACGCACCCTGGCCGGGCAGCTCGGGGTGGATCTCACCACGGTGACGCGGGCCTTCACCGAGGCCAAGCGGCGCAACCTGATCGAGGCGCGCGGGGCGCTGGGCACGTTCGTCGCCGCGCCGAAGGTCGAACTGGCGCAGATGGTCGACCTGAGCATGAACGTGCCGCCGCCCCCTGCCGGCGTGGACTTCCATGACATGTTGCAGCGCGGCTTGTCGCAGGTGTTGTTGCGGTCCGATGCGCACCTGCTGATGACCTACCAGCTCGGTGGCGGCAGCAAAGCGGACCGGGCCGCCGGTGCCATGTGGCTGAAGCCGATGCTGGAACCGGTCAGCCCGCAACAACTGATTGCCTGCCCCGGCGCCCAGGCCGCGCTGGCGGCGCTGATCCTCACGCTCACGCAGCCCGGCGAGGCGATCATCGCGGAGCCGCTGATCTATCCGGGTTTGCGCGCGGCGGCCGAACAGCTCGGGAGGCGCGTAGTGACCGTGGCCTCCGATGACGAAGGAATGCGGCCCGATGCGCTGGAGCAAGCATGCCGCGAGCATGGCGCGCGCGCGATCTACCTGAACCCGACCATCCAGAATCCGACCGCGCGGACCATGCCCGGGCATCGCCGCCGCGATCTCGCGCTGGCTGCGCAAACGTGCGGCGCCTGGATCATCGAAGACGATCCTTACTGGCTGCTCGGCAGCAATGCACCGCCGCCTGTGGCCCACTTTGCGCCGGGCCAGGTCTACTACGTCTCCACGCTATCGAAATGCCTGAGTCCGGGACTGCGGACCGCCTACATCCGCTTGCCCGATGCGCGCAGCCGGGCGGGCGTGCTGGCCGCGCTGCGCTCCTTTGCGCTGATGTCGACGCCATTGTCGACCGCGCTGGCCACACAGTGGATTCATGAAGGCTCCGCAGCCCAGCTGCTGGCCGGGATCCGCGCGGAAGCGTTCGCGCGGCGGGAGCTTGCACGGCAGTTGCTGTCGAGCGTGGACCAGGCGCCGCCCAGCGGCATACATGTCTGGCATCAGTTGCCGAGTTACTGGACGTCCCAGGCGCTGACGCAGGCCGCGCGGGCTGAGGATTTGCGGGTCACCGCCTCTGAAGCGTTTTATTCCGGGTCCATGCCGCCCAACGCGATCCGTATCTCGCTGGGCGGTGTCGAAGCGCGCTCTCACCTCGCGGCTGCATTGAAAAAACTGGCCGAGTTATTGGTGCGCAAGCCGCAGATGTCCGGGGAGATCGTGGTTTAATCAAAAAAGCCGCCCGCGGGCGGCTTTCTTACATACAAGAATTGCGCGGCATTACGGCTTGGGTATGTTCGGAAAGAGCCGATCGATCAAAACCTGCGCGTCCCCTACGGTAACGATGGCCAAGGCACTGGCCAGCTCTTCTTCCGGCCAGCGGAATTTCTCTACATAGATCGCTACTGCCGTCACAATCGCCGCCTTCACCATAGGCTCCAGCGGATGCCTGGCCGGATGATTGAAACAGCTTTGATTGGCGACCCAGCGCCCGCAGCCGTGATCCGCAATTTCCAGCGCGCGGCTAACGAAGCCTTCGTCTTTGATTCCTCGGTCCAATTTGATCTCCATGCCCCTGTTGGGGAGAAATAGGCTGCAAAGGCGAATTCACCAATTTAAAGGCGCGCTTCCCGTGCCTTTTGCCTCTGCCTGGCTGACTGCCAATTGTGGTGATAGCGATCAATAAGGCAGTCTGCCGTGATTAATAGCATGGAGGCCTATTCGATAGATATAGGACAAGTATGAATCTACGCGGAAACTGCTTAAAAAGCGCGGTGCAGCTAATAAGAATAAGCGCTTTTTGGCTGATCTCCTCCGATGGCATTTTGCTCAACGGAAAATTCCGTCGAAGCAGACGTTGGCTTGATCCGTCCGCAGCCGTTCTGTCACATGGCGGAACGTGTATGGGCGTCGGCTCACGAAGCGTCCTGCGCCCAGCGTTCCACCAAATCAGCGGGAATCGCCTGAAATACTTCATCGAAGCGCTTGCCTGTCAGCCGTTCGGCTTGCTTGAGTAGCAGCGCCACGGGGCTGCTCGGTTCATGGTGCTCGAACCATAGTCGCGCTGCGCGAATGCCGGAGAGGGCGGCACCTCGATCGACTGGGAAGTCGGCCGATCTGGGGGCGGTCGTGGTGACTTCCGCGATAGCGGCAGTACCGTTGCCATTCCACACGTCGGCTACGCTTTCCGGGTGCAATTCAGCGGACGGCATGGCGTTGGGCTCGGCCACGGCCGGGGCAATCGCGGGTTCGGCAGTGTTTGCCACCGTGCCCAGCAGTTTCAATAGCGGCTGCAGATCAGGCCGTTCGTCCGGGAGGTTGTCGCTGGCCCAGGCGTCAATGGCCGATGCGATTCCCGCGGCCTCCTCGAGCGCCACCAGGGTAGCGCTGTGCGCCACGCGCATATCCTTCAGCTGCTGGCGCACCGATTCCGATGGCAGGGCATCGGGCGTTCGTGGCACGGCGAGCGAACGCTCCACGTCCCGAATCTGTAGCCGCAGCGCGCCGTTGGCCATGATCGGCAGATCCCGCACGTCTTGCATTAACCCTGCCGGATCGGCGAGCGCAGCTAGCGCATTGGCGCGCAAGGCGAGATCGGCCTCACCCTCGACCACGCGTTGTGGATGGATTGCGTCAGGCCATTTCGTCAGCAGTTGCGCCAACAGTGCCAGGCCATCCCGCAGGCCTGCAGCGTGATCCATCCGGGCCCGGCAGCGCAGCAACAGCACCAGGATGCGAATATCACGCGTGCGCAGCAGCAGGCGCCGGCAGTCACGCTCCAGCTCCGTCCAGCTAACCGCCTCCGGCGCACTGACAAAGTCCCCGTATTGGGCGTCCGGTTTCGGCGCCGCCTTGGCCAGGAGCACAACGAACTCAGGGTCATACTCCAGATCGTCCCCGCAAGGTTTCTCTTTGGTGATGGCTTCCATCAGCTCCGGAAAGCGAGTGGACGTGTTGGCCGAAGGCGTGATCTTGGATTTGGCAGTCATCTCAGTGCAGTGGGTGGATGGTAGCGATTTGCGTGCCATAGCCGGATGTCGGAATGTCTCCGGCCGCTCTGGCGGCTCTGGCCAGGCTGGCGCACGACAGTGGTCTTGGGAAGCACTCCTAGTTGAGGCGCGGAAACCATTCCGACATCGGTGGCATACGCGGCGGCATCCGCTCGGCTTCGGCCTGGTTGCGCTTGCCTCTGGCTTCGCTGATGCGTCGCTCGTTATCGCGTGCCACCTGGTCCCGAACGATCTTGTCTCCCGCATTGCCGAAGTAGATGCGGCGGAACTTCGCGATGCCGTAGCCATTGGTCTGAAACTCTGGCATGCCGAATCCGATGAAGCCCGCCATCGAGTCATGCACGTGGGCATCGAGGAAGCTGGCGATCGCCTGCGGTACCGCGCCATCTTGCAGGACCTCCAGGAGTCGGGTCATGTCCCGTTCGGGCGCCTGCGCATCGTGTACCTCGGGGTACATGTTTTGGGAGAGCCATTCGCGCCATCTCGCGAGCACTGCGGGCGCCTGCCTGGCTATCGCGCCAGCCTCCGCCTGGAGCGAGTCATCGACCAACGGGCGCGATCGCGCAAACTTCAGCAATCTGGCACCAGGGGCCGGGCGAAACGGGCTATCGAGCACTTCGCCTTCCCGCTCGGCTTCCCAGTTGTTGACCCTCATTCTCCATTCAAGCTTGCGGCAGGACTCCGCAACTACCTGAATCAGTGCGCGCTGTGTGTGCAGAAGCCAGGTCGGCTCGTCCTTGAAGTCGTCGCCCTGGTCGTGATTGGGCTTGCCACACGCGCGCTGATACTGCGGCGAACCGCGGAACCCCGCCTCCAGCAACTGCCAGCGATGGCTGAAGTACCAGCGCATATGCTGCCGGGTCATGTCCTCCAGCGTGCCGGCCTTGATGTTGGCAGCCAGGTAGTAGGCCTTGACGGCGTCGACGGCAGATTGCGATGGTGTCAGCGCATCGAATACCTTCTTTTGACCCTTCTCAATCAGTTGCTGCTCTGTATAGAAGGGCACGCCTGCCACAAGCGCGGCGCGATACATCTCGAAGCCAGGCACACGAGCCAATTGCAGGTCGTGGTGTGGGCCCACTGCATTCCAGTCGGCCTTGCCCAGGCACAGCGGCATGTAGCCCCCACCGATGTCCGAGTGCGAGCCGGGAAACACAAACTCCTTGCAGTTCGGGGGATACTTTCCATTGATTCGGACCGAATCGGAGGGGAAACACGCGCGCACCTCGTGGCCAGCGACCAGGTGCAGGCATTGCTCCACGGCCGGATGAACCTGCATGTTGTCGTCGGCCCAGCTTTGGCGCCCTTCCGCAAAAGAGTAAAGTCCGGCAATACCTACTGATGCCACCGTGTCGAAAATCCCGAGGAACTGTACGTGCAGCGGAATGCCGGCGAAGCGCCAACCTCCGTCCACCTTCTCGCAGATTTCGTAGAGCCAGTTGACGAAGGCGCGGGCTTCCGCTGCCCCGCGCGAAAAGCCAAACACGCTGAGGTTGATCTGCAGGATTTGCGGCTTGCGTCCACGAATCGCAGCCTTGAGCCGGTCCTGCCAGGTCTGCTTCAATGCCCACCGCCGCTGCCAACCCGAAGAGCCAACGCCGCCCAGGCCGGAGGTCATCGCCTTGGCTTGGTCGTCGGGGATCAGGTCGTCGCCACGTTGATACCGATGAACGGCATTGAAGATGCGGGTCAGTCCCCAAATGATGCGCGGCTCGCCGCCCCAGGCAGCTGCGGAGCCAAACTTGCCACCGTCGTCGCCTATTTCCCTGAATGGGGTACCGACTCCGGGGATGTAGTAGGCATAGTAGGCATTGGTCCCAACTTTCTTGCGGTCGGGATAGGCGTGATACAGACGCACCACGTTGCTGTGTTTCTGGTGGCGCGGGTCTTGTTCGTGCTTCTTGTAGTCTTCATCCTCGTTGTTGCCGGTGCCATCGAAGAACAGCCCGACGAACAAGCTGCCAGAGCAGGAGGGCGTCCTAGGATCTCCGGTGGCTCTGCACATGGCATGGCTTCGCTGCAGTTGCTCCCGGTCGGACAATGCCCGCCCACGTGTCAGGTCTGGATTCAGGGCAAAATCGATCTCTGTCATTTCTTGTGTTGATCCTCGTAGTAGTTTCGTGCCCAGTCCTCATTGAGGGTCCATGGGGCCCAGTCTTTCTGCGGCAAGGGGTTGGCAGGATGGCCAAGGCTGTACCTGGACACGACGATCTTGACGCGATGTTCTGGGTAGAAATGCACCTGGACCGCGCCCCGGTTTTGCGCCGTATACTTAGGT
>NZ_JBFTNE010000118.1:0-19131 GCF_056397325.1 Cupriavidus sp. 05N39 | reverse complement strand
CTAGTGTCCCGCGTCAGAAGTTCCTTGCATTATTGACGCCACGTTGTAGTCTGCGTTGAAGGCACGCAAACGGCGAGGCGGTGATGAGAGGAAGACCAAAGGCGGAACTCGTGTTGAATGAGGTCGAACGTGAGCAACTCAAAGCGCTGACGATGCGGCGCAAGACCGCACAAGCGTTGGCTTTACGCGCGCGCATTGTGCTGGCTAGCGCTGAAGGCTTGGACAACAAGGCCGTCGCGGCAAAGCAGCGTGTCACTCAGCAAACCGTATCGAAATGGCGTGCGCGATTCGTGGCGCATCGGCTCGATGGACTGCTCGATGCGCCGCGCCCAGGGACACCGAGGTCCATCGATGATGCACAGGTGGACGCGGTTATTGCCAAGACGCTCGAATCCGTGCCAGCCAACGGCACCCACTGGAGCACGCGCAGTATGGCTCGCGCGGCGAATCTATCTCCGTCGACCGTGACGCGCATCTGGCGTGCCTTTGGACTGCAGCCACATCGACAGGAGACCTTCAAGCTCTCCACCGACCCATTATTCGTGGAGAAGGTGCGCGATATCGTGGGGTTGTACCTCGACCCACCGCTCAAAGCCATGGTGTTGTGCGTTGACGAGAAGAGCCAGATTCAAGCACTGGACCGCACGCAGCCCATCCTGCCGCTGGCGCCAGGSATCCCCGAGCGACGCACACACGACTACATGCGCCATGGCACGACAACGTTGTTCGCCGCGCTGGACATCGCCACAGGAAAGGTTATCGGTGAACTGCATCGCAGACATCGCAGCAGTGAGTTCCTGCAGTTTCTACGCACGATCGAAGCCAACGTGCCACCGAACCTCGACGTGCATCTCGTCATGGACAACTACGGCACGCACAAGACGCCGTCGATCAAGGCTTGGTTCGCTCGCCATCCGCGCTTCCATGTTCATTTCACACCGACCTCCGCCTCATGGATCAATCAGGTGGAACGCTGGTTTGCAGCCATCACGGAACAATACATCCGCCGCGGCACGCATCGATCAACTCGACAACTTGAGCAAGCCATCCAAAAATATCTCGACCTGAACAACGCCAACCCCACGCCTTTCGTGTGGACGAAGTCCGCCGATGACATCCTCGCCAGCATCAGGCGATTTTGTCTGCGAATATCTGACGCAGGACACTAGCCAGGCAGAGGGCCAGGCACGGCCCTCACCCCACCGGCCTGGCGATGCGCTGGCGCGCACGCTCCTCCCACCCCGGCGGCACCACGAAGCCGCGCGTACGTTCCCGCCACACGCCGGGCTGCCCCGCCGGCTCCACTTCGCATAGCATCACCGGGGCCTCGCGCCGCCAGTTCTTCTCGTGGTGCGTTTCGGCAAAGCGCTGCGCCAGGGCCTCATGCACCGCCTCCGGCGTCTCCGTATGCGCTTGCGCCACCCTGGCCGGCGCCATCCATGCCGAGCGCGGCAGCCGGTACCAGCGCGATCCTTCCCGCTTGCGCGCCCAGTCCGACCAGTCCTGCAAGGTAGACCACCAGCCATGCAAGTGGTCGGGCGCGATGYCCAGATCGCTGATGGCAGCCGGCACCACGCCGTCCCGGTAGAACAGCCACCCGAGCAGGTAGACCTCGCTGCGATCGACCGGCCGGCCCAGCAGCGCGCGGGCCTCCGGCGTGTGCGACAGCGGCAGCTGGCGGCGCACGATATGTTCGAGCTTGTCGCCCAGCCGGTCCACCAGGTTGGGACCGACAAAACAATGCCGGTCCAGCACGGCTTTGCCGGTCCCGCCATCGCGCGACCCGGCATCCGCCACGGGCTCGACCAGCAGGTAGAACTTGGCCGCCATCTCCCAGTGCACGGTGGCGCCGCTAGCCACGTCTCGCCAGACGAAATCCAGCTCCCCCAGCGTTTGCACGCCATGGGTGCCGGCGCGGCGCACCGGCAGGTTCGCCGCGAGCAGTTCCAGTCCCTCGGTGTGTTCCAGCGTGAATTGCAGCAGGCGTTCCGCGTGGCGGCCCAGGCGCAGGCTGGGCGCGGGCGACGGGCCGCGCACGCGCTGCTGTTCCTGGCCAAGCGCCAGCTCGGCAATGGTGGGCGGCAGCGAACCGGGATCGGCAGCCGGCAGCCAGCGCTGCCAGGCGGCCAGCGCCCCTTCAGGCCAGCGCGCCAGGGCCGCCTGCGAAGGCGCCGAGCCGTTGACGACGGGATGGGCCGCGTCAGCTTCGGGCAGGAACGCGAGCAATGGGGGCGAAAGCGAGCACCAGGCGAGTTCGCGCAGGCGCTGCGAGGCGGCATGGCGCCAGAGCGGCGCCATCTCGATGGCGCCGCCGGGGCTTAGCGCGAAATCAGGCCTTGGCTCCCGCACGGTCGTGCACCTCGCGTGCCAGGCACAGGTCCTCCCAGGCACGCGCCTTGTCGGACAAGGTGCGCAACAGGTAGGCGGGATGGTAGGTCACCACCACCGGGATGCCTTCATAGCTGTGGACGGTGCCGCGCAGCTTGCCAATCGGCGTGCTGGTGCGCAGCAGGGACTGAGCGGCAAAGCGCCCCAGCACCACGATCAGCTTGGGCTGGATCAATGCGATCTGGCGCTTCAGGTAGGGTTCGCACCGGGCGACCTCTTCCGGCTCGGGATTGCGGTTGCCGGGCGGGCGGCACTTGAGCACGTTGGCGATATACACGTTGCGTCCGCGCGCCAGGTCCAGGGCAGCCAGCATATTGTCGAGCAGCTTGCCGGCCTGGCCGACGAAGGGCTCGCCCTGCTTGTCCTCGTTTTCGCCAGGCGCCTCGCCGATCAGCATCCATTCGGCCTGGCGGTCGCCCACGCCGAATACAGTCTGGGTGCGGCCGTTGCACAACTGGCAGTCCACGCAGCCCGAGACGCGCTGTTCGAGCGCGGTCCAGTCCAGCGCGGCAATGGCGGCGGAACGCGCATCGGCGTCCACACCCGGTTGGGCTGCCGGCGAGGGATCGAAGCCGCTTTCCGCCGGGATCGCGACGGGCGGCCGGGGGGGAAGGCGGACCGGTGCGGGGACGGGTCCGGCATCCATGTCTGGCCCCCATGCGGAAGGCGCCGCCACTGCAACCGCGTCGTCCGCGCCGGCTCCGGCTGGCGCATCGACAGCGGCAGCGCGCGTGATGACAACCTGCGCGGCTTCCTGCGCGGGCAGGTCGTCGTGATCCAGGGCATCTTCACCGGCGGAGGCATCCGCGGCCGCCCCGGGTGGCTCGGCGGCCTCCGGCATGGCTGGCGCGCGGCGCAGCACCCATTCATCGGCAATGCCGAGCACTTCGAGAAACCTGGCGCGGCGGCTCATGGCATGGCCTCCACAGGCGCCCAGGCGCGGCGCAGCACCAGCGCATCCTCCCGCGCATGGCCCGCGGCCGGGTAATAGCCCTTGCGCCGCCCGATCTCGGCAAAGCCCGCCTGGCGGTACAGCTCGATTGCACCGACGTTGGATGGCCGCACTTCCAGCAGCATGGTATGCAGGTGATGCCCGTGCGACGTGGCCAGGGCGACGGCCAGCAGCAGCCGGCCCAGCCCGCCACGCTGGCGCACCGGGTCCACGGTGATATTGAGCAGGTGCATCTCGTCGACCACCGGCATCAGCACCGTATAGGCAACCAGCACGCCGCCGGGATCCCGCAAAGTCAGGCCAATATGCCCCGCCTTGACGGAGTTCTCGAAATTGCCGCGCGTCCACGGATGGCTATAGGCCCTGGCTTCGATCTCCGCGACGGCTTCGACATCCAGCGCGCTCATGCGGCCGATGGCCCAGCCTGCCGGTATGCTCGGCATCACCGGCATGTCGGGCCACGCGCAGCCGGCGCCGGCTCCCTGGCCAGAGCCGGGACGGGCCGCGCCGTCGGCGGGTGGCAGGTTGCGCTCCACGCTCACGGCTGCTCCCCCGCCGCGGCCAGCGAGGCGCGCCGCGCCGCCGCGGCCTGGCGCTCGGCGATGGTCTGGGCAACCTTGTCGCGCAGGTAGATCGGCATGGCGTCCGCCGCCGCGACGGTTTCATTGCGTGCCAGCGCGCGCAGGGCAATCGATACCAGCGCCGGCGCGGCGGGCAAGGCTTCGGGCACGCTTTGCTGCGCAATCCCCGTGGCCTTGAGGCGCTCGCCAAACACGGCAGCGGCGCTGCCGGCCAGCCAGAACGGCCCTGCCGGCAGGCTGACGGCCTCGGGCGGGCACACCTGCATTTCGGTCGCTGCCTGCCACTCGTGCGCGCCGGCATCCCAGCGGAAAGCGCCCGCATAGGCTTCGTCCATGCGCGCATCCAGGGCAACCAGCACCGACACGCCGGGCGGCAAGGCGGGCATCCCCTCCCCGCCCAGGCGCACGCGCTCGGCACAGGCCATCAGCGAATTGACGGGAATCACCGGCAGGTCGGCCCCGAAGGCCAGCCCCTGGGCCACGCCGCAGGCGGTGCGCAGGCCCGTGAAGGAGCCCGGCCCGGCGCCAAACGCGATGGCGGCACAATCGGACAAGGCGATGCCGGCCTCGGCCAGCAGCTCGCCGGCGGCCGGCAACACGCGGGAAGAGGAGCGCGGGCCGGTATGTTCATGACGAACCAGGCACTCAAGGGCGCCGCCATCGGCAAGGCGCCCGAGCGCGACCGAACACCACTCGGTGGAGGTTTCAACTGCAAGAATCCAGGACATGGCGAGATTGTATCCGGAGCGACCTCAAAAGCTGAACTTGCGCGCGTCCGGGCCAACCCGCAACCGGGCGCCCCTTCCCCGCGGACTGAAGTGTTCTTCGGTTTCTTTCGGCGCCAACGCACCGTGGCGGGCGCTATCATCGCGGCTCACGCGCTTTGTCCCCCAACGCTTCCCCTTCAAACCCATCCCGGAGAATCCCATGAGCGACCTGCAGGCACGCTTCGCCCAAGCCCAGCTCGACGTCAAGCAACTGACCGAGCGCCCCAGCAACATGACCCTGCTGCGCCTGTATGCGCTGTTCAAGCAGGGCAGCGAGGGCGACGCCCACGGCGACAAGCCGGGCATGACCGATTTCGTCGGCCGCTACAAGTTCGAGGCCTGGGAGACGCTCAAGGGCACGTCCCAGGACGACGCCAGGGAAAAATACATCGCGCTGGTGGAGGAACTGCGCAGCGGCACCACCGCCTGAAGCCGGACCGCCCCCCGGTCCCCCTAGGCCTGCGCCGCGTCGGACAGCGGCCTTGGCCGGATCCGCCAGGCCGCCAGGATCGCGGTGGCGATAACCAGCCCCACCGCGAGGAAGGTTTCGTCGAAGGCGCGGATGCGCGCGGCGGCGTCGCCTTCCGGGCCGAGCACCGCGCCCTGCGCCGCCAGCCGCCATTGCAGCCCCACCCCGGCCAGGCTCACGCCGATGGCGCCACCCAGTTGCCGCAGGAAGTTGATACAGCTGGAGCCCTGCGCGATCAGCGAATAATCCACGCCGCGCATCGCACCCAGCGTCAGCGAAGGCAGGATGCAGCCCAGCCCGATGCGGCCGAGTATCGCAAACCCCACCAGCAGCAGGTAAGGCGTGGCCTTGGTGCCCATCGCCATCAGCAGGAAGGAAGCCGCCAGCAGCGCGAGGCCGACGGATACCTGCCAATGCGGCGCGACGCGATTGGACAGGCGTCCCGACGCGGCGATGGTCAAGGCCAGCGCGATGCCCGCAGGCAACAGCACCAGGCCGGCGCGCGACGGCGTATAGGCCAGCGCCAACTGCATATAGACCGGCAGCAGGTAGGTGGACCCGAACAGCCCCGCGCCGTAGATGAACGCCACCACTGCCCCGGCCGCGAACTGCTGGTAGCTGTACAGGCGCATATTCATCAGCGGATGGGCGGCGCGCAACTGCCACAGCACGAACACCACCAGCATCAGTACCCCGAAGCCGGCCAACGCCAGCCCGGCCGGCAGGCTTTCACGCATCTGCACCAGCCCGTTGAGCAAGCTCACGGTGGCAATACCGGCCAGCCCCAGGCCCTGCCAGTCGAGCGGCTTGCGCTCGCCCATCATGGCGGAGTCCACCGCCATGAAGCGCCGCGCCATCCACAGCCCGATCAGCGTCAGCGGCACCACCACGAAGAAAATCGAGCGCCAGCCGAAGGCCTCCACCAGGAAGCCGCCCAGGCTCGGCCCCAGCGCCGGCGCCAGCACCACGCCGAAGCCGAACAGGCTGACCGCCTTGCCCTGCTCGCGCTCCTCGAACACCCGCAGGATCAGGATATTCGGCAGCGGCTGCAGGATCCCCGCGGCAACGCCCTCGGCCGCCCGCATGGCGATCATCACGCCGTAAGTCGGTGAAAATCCGCCAACCAGCCCGCCCGCGCCCAGCAGCAACAGGCTGCCCAGGAAGGTGCGGCGCAGGCCATAGCGGTTGAGCAGCCAGGGGGTCAGCAGCATCGACAGCGTCATGGCGATCATGAAGCTGGCCGCCACCCATTGCGCGCGCTCCTGCCCCAGCACGAAATGCCGGCTCAGGTCCGGAATGGCCACGTTGATGATGGTCGACGACACGATCGATGAGACCGTCCCCAGCATCAGCGTGAGCAGCACCAGCCAGCGCAGGCGGCTGCCATAGCGCGCCCGCAGCGATTCCCGGGTCGGTCCGCCCGGCTGCCCKCCGGGGGCAGGCGACGAAGGCTGCCCGCTCACCCCAGCCGCCCGAGGGCTGCCATTTCGCGAATCTTGCGCACGGTGTCGAGGTCGGCCTCATGGTAGGCCGACTTGACGATCTCGGCGTAACGGTCGTCGCCGCTGTCGTCCACCGCGGGCATGGTGGTCTCGTAGATAAAGCGCAGCAGCAGCGCGCCAGGGCCCGGCGTCTCGATCGCCATGGTCAGGGTGCCGCCTGCGTGTTCGTCCGTGGGGGCGGTCTCATAGCGCACCACGCGGCGTCGCTCGAAGACCACGCGGTCGCGGATCGTGGCCTTGCCGAAGTGCAGCTTGCGCTCGACCCAGTCGTCGCCCCGTTCCACGATCTCCGCGCGGTCCAGCCCCATCACAAACAGCTCGGGCTCGGCACTGCGCAGCACCAGCCCTTGCCAGAGCTGCTCCGGCGTAAGCATGTCCAACTGGATATTTCGTGGATCGTTGATCTCCACCAGGTGCTCGAAACKCAACTTCACTCTCCCGATCTATTGTTAGCCGATATTATGAGGGTTTCCGAGCCAAGGTTCGCAGCAAAACTTCCGCGCCCGGAACCCTGTCGCAAAGCTGCCAATGCGGCTTTACCCGACGCTTCCCGCCAGTCCTGCCCGCCACGGAGAATGCCCATGAGCCATCCCCCGCAGTCCGCTACCGTTCCCTCCCCCCTCGACAGCGCGTACGCCGACCCGCTCCAGGTATTGGTCTATGCCGACTCGCTGTCGTGGGGCATCGTGCCGGGAACGCGGCAGCGCCTGCCCTGGCCGGTGCGCTGGCCTGGGCGCCTGGAGCTTGCCCTGAATGTGGCGAACGGCGCGGCCGCCGGCGGCCAGCGCCCGGTCCGCATACTCGAAGACTGCCTCAACGGCCGCCGCACGGTCTGGGACGACCCCTTCAAACCCGGCCGCAACGGCATCCAGGGCCTGGCACAGCGCATGGAAATGCACGCGCCGCTGGCCCTCGTCATCCTGATGCTCGGCAGCAACGACTTCCAGTCCATGCACCCGCACAATGCCTGGCATGCCGCGCAAGGCATCGGCGCCCTGCTCGACGCGATCCGCGGCGCGCCCATCGAGCCCGGCATGCCGGTGCCGCCGGTACTGGTGCTGGTGCCGCCCCCCATCACTAAGCCGCGCGGGCCGCTGGCGCCCAAGTTCGCGGGTGGCGAGCACAAATGCGCCGGGCTGGCGCAAGCCTTTGAGGCGGTCTGCCGCGCCCGCGGTTGCGACTGGTTCGACACCGGCACGGTGATCCGCAGCAGCGAGGTCGACGGCGTGCACCTTGATGCCGCCGACCATATGGCGCTCGGCGATGCGCTGGCGCCCGTCGTGGCCGCGCTGCTGGCGCCGGCGCGCGCCTGAAGGCCGCTCCGGGCGCCTTGCCAGCCTTGCGCGGACGGGCGCCGGCTACAACACTCCTGACAGTATTTGTCAGGAGTGTTGGCGCACAATCCCGCTCCTCACTCAGCGGATGTTTGCTGGCAAGCGTCTGACTCACCATCCGCATCCGGCACGCACGTGGCGGCAGGCGGAACGCTCCGGAGTGAAATCGCCCCAATCTAAGCAGGAGGCAGCGATGCAATTGCTGGTCAATATCGATGTCGACGACCTCGCGCGCGGCATCGGCTTCTATCAGCGCGGCCTGGGACTGCGCCTGGCGCGCAAGCTGTTCGACGGAACCGTGGCAGAAATGGCGGGCGGCACCACGCCCATCTACCTGCTCGCCGGTGCGCCAGGCACCTCGCCCGGCGCACGTGCCGACGGACGGCGCAACTATCGCCGGCGCTCGATGCCGGTACAACTCGACTTTGTGGTGGAAGACCTCGAAGCCGCCATCGAGCGCGCGCTGGAAGCCGGCGCCGAACTCGAGGACTGGCCGCAGGATTTCGTCTGGGGCCGGCAGGCCATGCTGTCCGATCCCTTCGGCCATGGCATCTGTTTCATCGAGTGGAAGGGCGAAGGATACGGTGCTGCAATGGACGGGAAACGAGCCGTGGAGGCGGCCTAGCGGCGGCGCTGCCGCAAGCGCGGTTCGCCTGGGCACGGGCCCCTTCCGAACTGTCGCGAGGAAATTCCTGCGAGTGGCCATCGCGGCGGGCCGCCATCCATAAAAGTGGATATGCAAGCGCAGTTTGCTTCGTTGGTGGCGTGGCGAGCTTGTTCTATCGTGTCTCCGGTGCAAACAACGAGACGACAAAGAGAAGACAACGCTGAGCTTGCCAGGGACATCGCCGGCCAACCTGCCGGCCGTGTTCCGGCGGGCTCCAGGCCCAACCGGACCGCCCGGCGCATCGCCGCCGGTCCACCTCGCCAAATCAAGCATGTCCACCTTCGGCCCGGATCTGACCGATCCCTTCGTCGCCCGCGCAGTGGTGCTGCGCGAGTCCTTCCATACCGATGCCGCGCAGCGCGACAAAGCCGGCGGCCGGCCCACCGCGCAGATTCGCCTGCTCAAGGAAAGCGGCCTGCTGGCGGCCGGCATTCCGGCGGCTTACGGCGGCGGCGGCGCTTCGTGGCTGTCGCTGCTGCGGGTCGTGCGCGAGTTCGCGCGCACCGATGGCTCGCTGGCCCACCTCTTCGGCTACCACCACCTCCCCGTGCATACCGTGCTGGCGCGCGGCGCGCCGGAGCAGAAAGACCGCCTCCTGCGTGAGGCCGCGCAGCAGCAATGGCTATGGAGCAATTCGGGCAATGCCCTGTCGAAGACCTCCGGCGCCCGGCGCGCGCCCGGCAACGATGGCTGGATAGTCACCGGCTTCCGGCCCTTCTCCAGCGGCACGCATGTGGCCGACGTGATCCAGGTCGCCTGGGAAAACGAACTCGGCCAGCGGCTGACGGGCGTCGTGCCGGCGGAGCGCGCCGGCATCGTGATCGAGGATGACTGGGACGGCATCGGCCAGCGCCAGACCGGCAGCGGCACCGTCACCTTCAACGGCGTGCTGGTGCGCGACGACGAACTCCTGGGCCAGCCCGACGATCCGCTGACGCCCTTTGCCTCGCTGGTCACGCTGCTGCAGCAAAGCGTGCTGCTCAATGTGTTCATTGGCACGGCGCAGGGAGCGCTGGACGAAGGCCGTGCCTATACCGCCACGCAGTCGCGCCCGTGGATCCACTCGGGCGTGGCGCGCCATGTCGATGACCCGTGGGTCCAGCGCAAGTACGGCGAACTCGCCATCCGCACGCTGGCGGCCACGGAACTGGCCGACCAGGCCGCGCGCAGCCTGGACGCGATCTACCGCCACGGCGCGGCGCTGACGCCGGAGTTGCGCGGACGCGCGGCGATCGAACTGGCCACGGCCAACCTGTACGCGGGGGAAACCGGTCTGGCCGTTTCCAGCGAGATCTTCGAGGTCATGGGCGCGCGCTCCGCCACCAACGCCAACGGCTTCGACCGCTTCTGGCGCAACGTGCGCACGCATACGCTGCACAACCCGGCGGAATACAAGAAACGCACGGTGGGCACATGGCTGCTCACGGGCGAATTCCCCTCCCCGGCCGTGTACCGCTGACTTTACCGATCACCCGGTATTCCATTGATTCATTTCATTGATTCCCATGAGCCGCGATCGACTGTTCCTGCTGCAACCCGGATTCACCGACCCCAAGCAACCCGGCGAACGCTACGTCTGCCCGCATTGCCTGGCCATCGAAGGCTTGCTGGCCTCTGACCCGGCGCTGGCCGGGCATCTCGACATCACGCGCGTGCCCTTCGCGCGTCCGCGCCAGACGGTGATCGCCGTGCTCGGCGAAGCGCACCAGGGCCTGCCCGCGCTGGTCCTGGGCGACGCCGCGCCGGCACCCGCCGATGCGCAAGCCCTGGGCGAACTGCGCTTCGTCACCGACAGCCGCCGCATCCTCGAACTGCTGGCCGAACGCCACGGTTTTGCCAAGGTGCACTGAGCGCACCAACCGGAACGCCATCATGACCGCTAACGTCGCTTACCTTCACGCGCTGGAAGATGCAGCGCCCGCGCTGTTCGAACCCGACTCCGGCAACCCCTTCGTCACGCGCGCCGTGGCACTGCGCGACCGCTTCGCCGGAGACGCCATCGCGCGCGACCAGGCCGGCGGGAAACCACTGGCACAGATCCGCTTGCTCAAGGAGCACGGCCTGCTGGCCCTACTGCTGCCGCGCGAGCATGGCGGCCAGGGCGAGTCCTGGTCGACCGTGCTGCGCATCACACGCCTGTTCGCACAGGTGGATGGCTCGCTTGGCCATCTGTTCGGCTATCACTACAGCAGCCTGCTGAGCCCGCGCTTGCGCAATGCACCGGAGAAGGCGGCCAGCCTGTGGCGCCGGTCAGTCGAGGGCAACTGGTTCTGGGGCAATACCGCCAACAGCTTTTCCAACAGCCTGTTTGGCCGGCGCGACGGGGAGTGGTTCGTGCTGGACGGCTACCGCCCCTTCACCTCGGGCTCGCATGTCGCCGACTTCCTGGCGATTGCCTGGGAGGATGCCGAAAGCGGCGAGCGACGCTTCGCCGCGATTCCCGCGGACCGCGAGGGCATCGTGATCGAGGATGACTGGGACGGCATCGGCCAGCGCCAGACCGGCAGCGGCCGCGTCACCTACCGCGGCGTGCGCGTACACCAGGACGAGGTGCTGGGCGAGCCCGTGCCGCTGAAYCCCACCGGCGCGCCGCCCGAGCCCTACCGCACGGTCACGCCGCTGCAGCAGCAAAGCGTGCTGCTCAACGTGTTTATCGGCACGGCCCAGGGCGCGCTGCGCGCCGGGCGCGAATACACGGTGCACCAGTCGCGCCCGTGGATCCACTCGGGCGTGGAGCRCCATGTCGACGACCCCTGGGTGCGGCGCCAGTACGGCGAACTCTGGGTCAGGACCCAGGCTGCCACCGCGCTGGCCGACCGCGCGCTGGCGGCGCTCGACGGCGTGCAGGCGCGCGGCGAAAAGCTCACCGCCGAAGAACGCGGCGAAGCGGCTGTCGCCATTGCGGCAGCCAATGTGCTGGCCGGCGAAGTCGCTTTGCAGGTCTCCAGCGATATCTTCGAAGTCACCGGCGCACGCTCGGCGGTGCGCAAGGTTGGCCTGGACCGCTTCTGGCGCAACGCCCGCATCCACACGCTGCACAACCCGTCGGAATACAAGACCCGCAATGTAGGCCGCTGGGTACTCGGCGAAGGCCATCCGGAACCGGGGACATTCCAATGAGCGCACCGCTTGCATCGCGCCGGCCGCGCCAGCTTCACCTCAACATCAACATCCTGCATTCGGGTTTCGTGCCGTCGGCCTGGCGGCTGCCCGAGAGCGACCCCGGCGCCTTCGCCGATGTGCGGCACTACATCCGCGTGGCGCAGATCGCCGAGGCCGGCAAGCTCGACGCGGTCTTCCTCGCGGATAACGCCGCCATCGTCGACCAGATCCACTTCCGCCCGATCACCGCGCTGGAGCCGACCGTGCTGCTGGCGAGCATCGCGGCGGCCACCACGCATATCGGCCTGATCGGCACGGCGTCCACCAGCTACAACGAGCCCTACAACATCGCGCGGCGTTTCGCCACGCTGGACCACGTGAGCGCCGGGCGCGCCGGATGGAATGTGGTCACCACCGCCGACGCGCCCTCGGCGCGCAACTTCGGGCGCGACGCGGCGCCGGATCACGCGCAGCGCTATGCGCGCGCTTCCGAGTTCACCGCGGTCGTCAAGGCGCTGTGGGACAGCTGGGAGGACGATGCCTTCGTCGGCGACAAGACATCGGGCCGCTTCGTCGACCCGGGCAAGGTGCTGCCGATCGCGCACCATGGCGAGCATTTCTCGGTGCAAGGACCGCTCAACCTGCCGCGTTCGCCGCAAGGCCATCCGGTGGTGGTGCAGGCAGGCGGCTCCGCGGATGGCCGCGAGCTGGCGGCGCGCCACGCGGAAGCCGTGTTCTCGGCCTCGCAATCGTTCGAGGAGTCGCTGGCCTACGGGCGCGAGCTGAAATCGCGCGCGCAGGCGCTAGGGCGCGGACCCGATGCCGTTCAGGTGCTGGCGGGGCTGACCACCATCATCGGCGCAACGGAAGCACAGGCGCGCCGGCGGCGCGACGAGCTGGTCGACCTGATCCCGTGGGACTACAGCCTGACGCGGCTGGCCGGCACGCTGGGCATCACGCCGGACCGCCTCAAGCTCGACGAACGCCTGCCCGCCAGCCTCGCCCTGCCGGCCAATGGCAACGGCAACCATACCTTCTTCAATGCCACGCTCGCGCTGGCGCGGCGCCACGGCTATACCGTGCGCGAACTGATCCGCGAGCTGGCGGGCGGCGGCGGGCACCGCGTGATCGTCGGCACGCCGGAGCAGATCGCCGACGACATCGAGCACTGGTTCCGGCACGGCGCGGCCGACGGCTTCAACCTGATGCCCGATGCATTGCCCGGCGGACTGCAGGATTTTGTCGACGGCGTGGTGCCGATCTTGCAGCGGCGCGGCATCTTCCGCACGGAGTACGAAGGCGGCACGCTGCGCGAGCATCTGGGCCTGGCACGGCCGCAAGGGCGGCAAAGCGCCCGCGAGTCGGCCTGACACCAACACTGACATCAGCAAGACGCGAGACAATCCATCATGGCTCAACGTAGCGGTTTCCTCAGCCTGGGCGCCTTCCTTTACCCCAGCGGCCACCATATCGCCGCCTGGCGCCATCCCGACGCCAAGGCCGACGCCGGCATCGACTTCAGGCATTACGTGGCGCTGGCGCAGGCCGCCGAGGCGGCGAAGTTCGACCTGATCTTCCTGGCCGACGGCGTGGGCACGCGCGGCGACGATACCGAGTTTCTCAGCCGCACCGCGCACAGCTACCAGGCGCAGTTCGAACCCATCACCCTGCTATCGGCACTGGGCGCGGTGACCGAGCGCAKCGGCCTGGTCGGCACGGCATCGACGAGCTTCAACGAGCCCTATCACGTGGCCCGCAAGTTCGCCTCTCTGGACCACATTTCCGGTGGACGCGCGGGCTGGAACCTGGTCACATCGTCGAGCGAGCACGAAGCGCGCAACTTCAACCGCGACCACCACCTGGCGCATGCCGAGCGCTACGAGCGAGCCGCCGAATTTGCCGACGTGGTCACCGGCCTGTGGAACAGCTGGGAAGACGACGCCTTCCTGCGCGACAAGGCCAGCGGGCGCTACTACGATCCGGCCCGGCGCCATGTGCTGCGCCACAAGGGCAAGCATTTCTCGGTGCAGGGGCCGCTTAACGTTTCGCGGACGCCGCAGGGCCACCCGGTCGTGGTGCAGGCTGGCTCATCGGAAGCCGGCAAGGAGCTGGCGGCCCGCACCGGTGAGGCTGTGTTCACGGCGCAGCAGACCGTGGAGGACGCGGTGGCGTTCTATGCCGACGTCAAGGGGCGGCTAGCCAGATACGGCCGCGAGCCGGACGATCTCAAGATCCTGCCCGGCGTGTTCCCGGTCGTGGCGGAAAGCGAGAGCGAAGCCCGGGAGAAATTCGAGCAACTGCAATCGCTGATCGACCCCGTGGTCGGGCTGGCACTGGTATCGGGCCTGAGCGGCGGCTTCGACCTGTCCGGCTATCCGCTCGACGGGCCGATTCCCGAACTGCCCGAGACCAACGCCAGCAAGAGCCGCCAGCGCCTGGTGATCGATCTCGCGCGGCGCGAGAACCTGACCATCCGCCAGCTCTACCAGCGCGTGGCCGGCGCGCGCGGCCACTGGCAACTGGTCGGCACGCCCGTACAGATCGCGGACCAGCTCGAAGAGCGCTTCCGGAAATTCGGCGCCGACGGCTACAACATCATGTCGCCGGTATTGCCGGGCGGGCTCACCGATTTCATCGCGCTGGTGCTGCCGGAATTGCGCCGCCGCGGCCTGTTCCGTACCGAGTACTCGGGCAGCACGCTGCGCGAACACCTGGGCCTCAAGCGCCCCGCGCATCCCGCAGCCGCCYCCGGACCCGCCACCTCCATCATTGCCGCTGCCGCATGACCACTTCGCCCTCCCTCCCCGCATCCGATCCGGACTTCCTCGC
Organism: Cupriavidus sp. 05N39; assembly: GCF_056397325.1. NCBI lineage: Bacteria > Pseudomonadati > Pseudomonadota > Betaproteobacteria > Burkholderiales > Burkholderiaceae > Cupriavidus > Cupriavidus sp. 05N39. The sequence goes on along the minus strand of NZ_JBFTNE010000118.1, from coordinate 4,540 downwards.
GCGTGAAACGCTGCGCCCGCTCGGACCCGCAGCACGTCACTACGGCAAGTGCGCTGCTATCCATTGCGACACGAAGACCGTACACCCGATGAACAGTGTGAAGCCGATGCAATAAGCGCTGAGGATGTGCCAGCGGGCGGCGGACCGCCGAACCAGCGCCACCGGCAGCGGATGTGCCCAGCCGGGCGCATCCATAAAAAAACCCGCAGCGCGGGTGGCTGCGGGTTATTTACGCCGGGGCAGAACCCCGGCCAGTCTACTGCAACGGTCCGATCAGATTTCCTCGTACAGCGGCAGCGTCAGGAACTCGGCAAAATCTTCCGACGTGGACATCTGCTCGAAGATTTCGCCGGCGCGGTCATAGGTCCTGGTGTCGCCACCGACGAACTCCTTGACCTTGGCCAGTTCTTCCGGGATCAGCGCGCGCACCATCTCTGCGGTCACCTTGCGGCCGTCTTCCAGCTTGCCCTTGGGCGAGCGGATCCACTGCCACACTTGCGAGCGCGAGATTTCGGCGGTGGCGGCGTCTTCCATCAGGTTATGGATGGGCACGCAGCCGTTGCCGGCCAGCCAGGAGCCGAGGTAGTGGATGCCGACGTTGATGTTCATGCGCAGGCCGGCTTCGGTGATCGGGGTTTCCGGCTGGAAGTCCAGCAGGTCCTTGGCGGTCACGTTAACGTCGTCGCGCTGCTTGCCGAACTGGTTGGGCGCGTCGCCCAGCACTGCCACGAATTCCTTCATGGCCGGCTCGACCAGTCCCGGGTGCGCCACCCAGCCGCCGTCGTAGCCGTCGGTGGCATCGCGCTTCTTGTCGTTGATGATGCCTTGCATGGCGATGGCGTTCTTCTCCGGATCGTTCTTGATCGGGATCAGTGCGCTCATGCCGCCGATGGCGGGCGCGCCGCGCTTGTGGCAGGTCTTGAGCAGCAGCAGCGCGTACGAGCGCATGAACGGCGAGGTCATGGTGACCTTGGCGCGGTCGGCCAGGCAGAAGTTCTTGTCAACCTTGAACTTCTTGATGCACGAGAAGATGTAGTCCCAGCGGCCGGCGTTCAGGCCAGCGCTGTGCTCGCGCAGTTCATACAGGATTTCTTCCATCTCGAAGGCGGCCAGGATCGTTTCGATCAGCACGGTCGCCTTGACGGTGCCTTGCGGCAGGCCGATTTCGTTCTGGGCCATGACGAAGACGTCGTTCCACAGACGGGCTTCGAGGTGGCTTTCCATCTTCGGCAGGTAGAAGAACGGGCCGGCGCCGCGTGCGATCTGTTCCTTGGCGTTATGGAACAGGAACAGCGCGAAATCGAAGATGCCGCCGGAGACGCGCTGGCCGTCGATGGTGACGTGCTTTTCGTCCAGGTGCCAGCCGCGCGGGCGCACTTGCAACGTGGCGATCTTGTCGTTGAGCTTGTAGTGCTTGCCGTTCGAGTCCAGCGTGAGGGTGCGGCGCACGGCGGCCTTGAGGTTCACCTGACCCTGCAACTGGTTGTGCCAGTTGGGGGTGTTGGAGTCCTCGAAGTCGGTCATGTAGCTGTCCGCGCCGGAGTTGAACGCGTTGATGACCATCTTGGCTTCCACCGGGCCGGTGATTTCCACGCGGCGGCAATGCAGCGCGGGGGGCACCGGCGCGACCTTCCAGTCGCCTTCGCGCACGCTCTTGGTTTCAGGCAGGAAGTCGGGCAGCTCGCCGGCGTCCAGGCGCTTGGTGCGCTCGACGCGGGCAGCCAGCAGTTGCTGGCGGCGCGGCTCGAAGGCGCGATGCAGTTTGTCCACCAGGGCCAGGGCCGCCGGCGTGAGGATGTCTTCGTAGGCCGGCAGGATTTCGCCGGTAATCTTCATGCCCGCAGGCAGCGTGATGGCCATCAGTGTTCTCCTGTGATCGATGGTTTGTTTAGGGTGCCCGCTGTCAAACCGCCGCACCGCGGGTGCGGGCGAATTCGAGCAGGTCGTTCATGTCGTGCCCGGTGCCGGAGGGGCTCACATCGAGCTGCTCCGCCGGATGGCCGGCACGATTGATCCAGAACGTGGTGTAGCCATACCAGGTGGCGCCGCAAGCGTCCCAGCCGTTGGACGAGACGAAGAGGATTTCCCCGGCCGGTACGCCGAAGGCCTTGGGGCCCAGCGCGTAGGCGTCGGGCGCGGTCTTGTACATGCGCACCGCATCCACCGACAGCACGTGGTCGAACAGCCCGTGCATGCCGGCGCTCTTGACCGAGATGTCCAGCATCTCGGGATTGCCGTTGGACAGGATGCCCAGCGGCAGCCCGGCGGCCCGCAGGCGCTTGAGCGCCCCGAGATTCTCCGGGAAGGCAGACAGGCAGGCATATTCCTTGAGCAGCTGCGCCTCCGCGGCGGGGTTCAGCACCAGTTGCAGGCGCTCGGCGGCATAGCGCAGCGCGTCCACCGTGATCGCCCAGAACGGCTTGTAGTATGCGCCGTCGGGCGCGGCCAGCGAGCGGATGCGGGTGTAGTCGATCTGCCGCTCGCGCCACAGCAGCGCCAGCGCTTCGCCCTTGCCCGGAAACAATTGCTCCGCGCGCGCGGTGACGGAATACACGTCGAACAGCGTGCCGTAGGCATCGAAGACGACTGCGCGGATCTTTTGCATGAGCTGAAGCGGTTCCCCTGGGCAAACCCGGCAGGCCAGCGCATTGCGTGGGCCTGTACACCAATGAATGCATGCATTGTAGGGAGACGTTGCGGTGCGGCAAAGTCGGCCCGGGTCACTTGATCTTTTACTTTTACCCCACTAATCTTTGCGAACGCTGTAAAGAATAGGCACCAAATCCACCCCATTGCTTCAAGCCCCCCGATTTTTGGGCGGAATGAGGCACAAAACTGGCGAATACCGTGGATCATTTCAAGCAATTGGAGACGTTCGTCTCCGTGGCCGCGCGGGGCAGCCTGTCGGCGGCGGCGGCGGCGGAGGGCGTGGCGCCTGCCATCATCGGGCGCCGCATCGATGCGCTGGAAGAGCGCCTGGGCGTCAAGCTGCTGCTGCGCACCACCCGCAAGATCAGCCTGACCTTCGAGGGCTCGGCGTTCCTGGAGGACTGCCAGCGCATCCTCAACGACCTGCACAACGCCGAAGCCAGCGTCTCGGCCGGCGGCGTCAAGGCCAGCGGCCACCTGCGCGTGACCGCGCCGGCTGGCTACGGGCGCAAGCATGTGGCGCCGCTGGTGCCGCTGTTCATCGAGTCGCATCCGGATGTGACCATCACCCTGGACCTGTCCGACCGCGTGGTCGACCTGGTCAACGAGGGCTTCGACTGCGCCATCCGCCTGGGCGACCTGCCCGATTCCAGCCTGGTCTCGATCCGCCTGGCCGAGAACCGGCGCGTGGTGGTGGCCTCTCCCAATTACCTGTCGCGTCACGGCGTACCCGCCCTGCCCGAGGACCTGACCCGCCACAATTGCCTGGCCTTCGGCGCCAGCGCCAATGTGCAGCGCGGCTGGGCCTTCCAGCAGGAAGGACGCCCTCTCACCGTCAAGGTCGGCGGCACCATGGAATGTTCCGATGGCGCGGTGCTGCACGCCTGGTGCCTGCAAGGCCACGGGCTGGCCTGGCGATCATGGTGGGAGGTGGGGCAAGAGATCGCGAGTGGCCGGCTGGTCACCGTGCTGGATGAGTTCCAGGCGCCGCCGATCGGCATTCATGCGGTCTTTCCGCAGCGCAAGCACTTGCCGCTGCGCGTGCGGCTGTTTATCGACCATCTGAAGAACACCTACGGGAATCCGGCGTACTGGCGGCGCGCGGAACAAGCTTCCGCCGCCAGGCAGCAACTGGCGGTCAATCAGTAATTTGATATAAGGCAATGACGCATGAGCCACCCCTGCCTACAATGAAATCCGACAGGTGCCGTGCGGCCTGCCCCCCACCACCCGTTAAACCGCGTCCCTAAGGAGTCCAGCATGTTCAAGCACATCCTGCTACCCACCGACGGTTCGGAGCTGTCCAAGAAAGCCATCGACGGCGCGCTGGAACTGGCCAAGACAATCAATGCGCGGGTCACCGCCTATGTCTGCCTGGAGGAATATCCCTACACGCCCTTCAGCGAGATCGTGGTGGAAGCGCCCCAGGCCTTCAAGGACCGCATCGAAAGCCAGGCCAAGCTGTACCTGAAGGAAGTGGAAACCGCAGCCAGGGCCGACGGCATCAGTTTTGACGCCGACATGAGCACCTTTGCCGTGCCCTACCTGGGCATCATCGACGCGGCCGAGCGCCATGGCTGCGACGTGATCTTCATGGCATCGCATGGCAGGCGCGGTCTCTCCGGCCTGTTGCTGGGCAGCGAAACACAGAAGGTACTCACGCACACAGACATTCCGGTCATCGTGTATCGCTGAGCGCCGGCACGCGCCATGGCATGAGGCGGTGGAATTCAAAAAGGCTGGCTGCCCGTCGGGGCAGCCAGCCTTTTCATCCTTCCGTCCTTCCGTCTAACCGGCTGCGCCGGTTGAGATCAGCTGGCCGACTTGATGCGGTCTTCGATATGCTTGGCGCGGTCTTCCGAGCCAGGGTGCGACGTGAACTTGCCCGACT
>NZ_JBFTNE010000117.1:0-19155 GCF_056397325.1 Cupriavidus sp. 05N39 | reverse complement strand
CCGTCGTTCTGCGCAAGCAGAGCGCGCAGCACGTGCAGCGGGTCGATATATTGGTTGTCGTTGCCGATCGCCAGGCTCTGGGCATCAGCCAGCGCTTCCTGGAATCGGGTAGTCAGTTTGTCAAGTCGCATTTAGGAGCCCTCTTTTTCGGATGAGTGCCCGATGCGGAAGGCGGGGCGTCTGCGCCCCGGCCTGCCGATCCCGTCGCACGGGCCGGACACTGGATGTCTGATCGAAAGATAAGGCTTTGCGCCTACATTTCAAGGCCTGACTGCACGGCCATTGATGTGGCGCAGGAAATACGTTGCGACCTGTTCCCTCCCGCGCATTTCACGCGGCCGCGAGCGCCCGCTTGTCTTCCAGGTTGCGCACCAGCACCAGGGCTTCGCCGGCCAGCACCACGCGGCCATCGTCCCCGGTGACGACGGTGGCCAGGTTGACCAGATCCTTGTCGCCGCGCAGGCGCACGATCCGCACCGAGGCGGTCAGCAATTCGCCCAGCCGCGCCGGCGACCGCAGCCGCAGCGACTGTTTCATCCAGCCGGTGCCGCGGCCCGGCAAGCGCGTGCCCAGCAGGTCCGAGAACATGCCGGCCAGCAGGGGCAGCGGCACGATGGCACCCCCGAAGCCGCGGCTGCGGGCAAATACCGGGTCGGTATAGAAGGCGTTGCCATCGTCGGTCAACGACACGTATTCATCGATATCGCCGGCGCTGAAACTGCGTACCGCCGAAGCCTCCTGGCCGACGCTAAGGTGATAGAGCCTCCGGTCGCCGTCCACCGCGGCGGCAAGGCGCCCGGCGTCGTCCGCCTCGTCAAGCGGCGCCTGCGCCAGCGTTTCGGCACTTGCGTCGACCAGCAGGATCGCATCTCCCTGTGCCGTAATCTGCTCATCGGTAGCTGCCGTTCGCATGCGGCCACGCTGCATGCAGCGGATCTCGGTGTCCAGGGCGATACGGTCCTGGCCGGGCGTGTCGTTCAGCACCAGCACGGCCGCCACGCCGTCGCCGACGAAGGTGGGACGAGGAAACATCAGCGTCTGCCCGATCGGCAGGACCGGCCTGGGGTTGCTGCGCCGCATCTGCGCGCACAGCAGCGAAAACAGGAACATGCCGTGCGCCACGGTCGCGCCGAAATGCGTCGTCCTGGCGAACCGCGGGTCGCAGTGAATGGGATTGTCGTCGCGCGAGAGCGAAGCGAAGCGGTCGAAATCTTCTTGCGTCAGGACGCGCGTGCGGGATGCCTTCATCAGTTGGGTACCTCTACGGTGCTGCCGATGACCGTAATCCGGTCCGCATTGGCCGGGGTGGCGGCAAACGGCGGCAAGTTGGTGGGCAGGATGGTGGGCGCCGGCGACAAAATGCCACCGCGCGCGATCGTGCGCACCACCTGCGAGGGCGGCAGCGCGGTGCYGGTGGTGAGGTTGGCGTAGACCGCGTCGAGCGCCCGGTTCAGGTAGACGTGGAGCGGGATATAGCGATTGTCATAGCCCGCTACCGCGCCGATGAAACTGTCGAAGTGCTGGCCGTTCGTGACTTCCATATAGGAGAGATTGCTGGCGCTGCCCTCCTTGAGCCGGTTGTAGCCGAGATAGGGCCGCGAGGTATGGTTGACCGGCAGCAGCGCATCGCTGCGGCCATGCACGATGATGGCCGGCTTGCCATGCAGGTCGCCCGAGCGCAGCGTCTGCGCCAGCCCGGCCTGCAGCGCCTGGGCCTGGGTGCCGGTGCCGGTCAGCAGTGCGCGCAGGCAGCGGGCGCCATCGAGGTTGGCATCGGCCAGGCTTGTGCCGGGCGATCTGGAATAGAGGTCGCGCAGCGGCCCGCCGGGGTTGTTGTCGTTGATCAGTTGCACGCCGGCCGCCGGCGGCACGCCATTGCCCGTCGAATACAACACATTGAGCGTGGCCGGCGCGATTGTCGCCGGCGTCAGCACCGCCGTCCCGGTGGCGGCAAAGCTGTAGCCGCACAGACGGTCGGCCACGGCGGCACGCGCCAGCGCGTTGGCGAATGTCACGGATACCGCACTGGCCACCTCAAAAAGGGCAAGCGACGGATGGAGCGCGTCGGAATCCGACTCCCAGCCGGCATCATGCAGCTTCTGCAACGCATCGGCAGCCCGGCTGGCCCCGTCGGCCCCGCTGACCAGCCCGGCATTGGCCAGCGACTGGCAGCGGTTGAGCGCCGGTTGCACGAGCCCGACGGCGGGCAACGCATACAAGGCCACGCCCGGCGCATTCACCAGCGCGGTCGCCTGCGAGGTGCAAAGTTGCATCAGGTTGGCCGTGGTGGTGTAGTCATACAGCACGAGCCCCGACTTGCTGACCGGCACCCCACCACGCGTGACGATCACCCCGGTGTTGGCGGGCAGGTTGAGATTCGGCTCGGCCACCGCCACGCCGTCGATCAGGCCCTGGGTATCCTGCTCCGCCGCGGCGACGGCCGCGCCACCGCCATTGGAGACGCTGGACGCGATGACAACGATCTTGTCGGGGCCGAAGCTGCGCTGGCGCGTGCCATCGGAGGCCACCGTGCCAAACCGGTCATTGATGGCCCAGATCGCGAATTCGGCGGCCTGCAGCGTGAAGGTGCCCCAGTCCTTCTCGGGATTGCGCTGCGAATGGGCGTGCTTGAACGCGAGCCGGTGCGGCGCCAGCGCATTGAAGGCGGCCAGGCTGGTATTCGGGAACGGGGCGGCGAACTGCGCGCTGGTGCCGGCGGCGGTACGGTTGGCTCGCGTGCCGTCGATCAGCGGCACGGTGTCGGTATCCAGGTCGTGCGGCGCGGCGCCGGTGCCCTTGTCCGTATAGGCGACGGCGCAGCCGCGCTTGAGCGCCCACTCGCCAGTGGAAATCGCGCCGTAGACGCCCCGCGAGCCGGACGAGGTGGCCGTGATCAGGCAGGGCTTGGCCACGTTGAAACTGTCGGGAATCTGCACCAGCATCGTCACGTTCTGCTGGCCGCTGCCATCGTCCGAGAAGGCCAGGTACTCGCGCCCGGCGACCTTCCCCTGCCCGCTGGTGACATTGCCCTGCGCGTCCACGTTGGGGCCATACAGGCTGCCATAGCCACCGCCCACCGTGATATCCACCAGCGCGCGGTAGTTGGTATAGATGGCATAGCGGCGCAACTCGGCCGCCGTGGGCGCCGCGGGGTTCAGCGGCACCGGCGCCGTGGCCGAGCCCAGGCCGTCCTTGCCAAGACCGGCGGTGAGCAGGTCGTCGGTGTTGCCGTCGTAGGTCGTAATCGTTACCGCACCGATATTCGCGGGCTTGGGATTGGGATTGGGATTGCCGTTGTTCGCATTGTTGTCGCTCGAGCCGCATGCCACCAGCAGCAGGCCTGCCGCGCCTGCCAGCGCCAGGCGCCCTCCGCGTCCGCACCTACCGCCATGTCCTGCAAGTCCGCGCAACATGTTGACCCCCTTTTGCATGCTTGATCTATCGGAACGCAATACAGAAACGAGAATTTCACAAGACAGCAACTGCATGACATCGAACTGGGCCGCGACAGGCGCTGGCCGCCGCCTCATTGCGCCTGGAAACGCGCGCGCAACTTGTGTTTTTCCACCTTGCCGGACGGCGTGCGCGGCAGCGCCTCGATGATCCGGACATGGCGCGGCACCTTGTAGCCTGCCAGCGCCGCGCGGCAATACGCGAGCACCCCTTCAGCATCGAGCGCCACGCCTGGCCTGGCCACCACCAGGGCCATGCCGACTTCGCCCCAGCGCGCGTCCGGCACGCCGATGACGGCCGCCTCGGACACCCCGGCAAGCTGGAACAGCACGTTTTCCACTTCGGCGGGATAGACGTTCTCGCCACCGGAAATAAACATGTCCTTGGCGCGGTCGACGATGTAGTAATCGCCCTCCTCGTCCATGTAGGCGATGTCGCCCGAATGCAGCCAGCCGCCGCGAATGGCGGCATCGGTGGCCTGCGGCAGGTTCCAGTAGCCGGGCGTGACGCCCGGCCCCTTGATCAGCAACTCGCCGCGCTCGCCGGGCGCCACGTCGCGGCCGTGCGCATCCACCACCCGCGTCAGCATCGAGCCCACCGGCTTGCCGATGGTGCCGATCTTGCGGCGCGCAGTGGCTTCGTCGCAGACAAACACGGTGGGACCGGTCTCGGTCATGCCGAAGCCGAAGCAGATCGTCACGCCCTTGGCCAGGTAGGCCTCCAGCAGAGGCCGAGGCACCGCCGAGCCGCCCGCGGACATATTGCGCACCCGCGAAAAGTCCGCCGCCGCGAAGCCGGCATGCTGGCTCAGGAAGAGATAGACCGCGGGCACGGCAAAGAACATGGTGATGCCTTCGCCGGCGCTGGCATCGAGCTTGCCCAGCGTGACCGCGGCGTCGAACTGCCGCATGATATGCACGGTGCCGCCGGCATGGAGCACCGGGTTGGCGTACAGGTTCAGCCCGCCCGTATGGAAGAACGGCAGCACATTGAGGAACACGTCGTCGCGCGTGATCTTGTTGGCCAGCATGGCGTTGACGGCATTGAAGAAGACCATGCCATAGGTCTGTATCACGCCCTTGGGACGGCCGGTGGTGCCCGAGGTATATAGCAGGTGCCAGACCTCGTGCTCGTCGCGGCAAGGCATCTCGATGATGCGGCCCGAACTGCCGGCCAGCATCGCTTCATACTCCATCCAGCCTCCCGGCACATCGGCGCTCTCGTCGTCGGCCAGGTGCAGGACCGCGCGCAGGGGCAGCGCACTGCTCAAGTCCGCAGCGGTAGCCAGGAAGCCATCGCCGGCCACCAGCACGTCGGGCGCGCAGTCGCGCAGGATGGGCAACAATTCCGCCGCAGGCAGGCGCCAGTTCAGGCAGACCATCACCATGCCGGCCTTGGCGCAGCCGTAAAGCATCTCGAAATAATCGGAGCTGTTGTGGGCCAGCACGGCCACGCGGGCGCCAGGCGCCAGCTGCAACCGCTCGCCCAGGTACTCGGCGAAGCGGCTGGCACGTTCGTCGAACTGCCGGTAGGTCACCTTGCGGCCGCTCTCCACGTCGACCAGCGCCACCTTGTCCGGCGTGTGCAGGGCGTTCTTGTGCAGCCAGTCGACTACATACATGGTCCCGGATCTCCGCTGTTAGGTGTCTTTGTTATAGCGCTTCTTATCGTGCTTGTTAACACTTGCCGCATGGTCCGGCATGTCGAAAAGCCCTACGACGCCACCTCGTGCTCCGAGCGATCGCCGCGCAGGCGGCCAACGATGCCTTGCGGGAAGTAGTACACGCTGAGGATGAACAGCAGGCCGAGCCATAAGAGCCAGCGGTCCGGATGCAGCAGCCCCGAGAGCAGCGGCACGGCCGTGGTGGCCTCGCTGGCCAGCTTCATCACATCCTGCAGGTAGGTTTGCGCCACCAGGAACAGCGTAGTGCCGATGATGGCGCCGTACAGCGTGCCCATGCCGCCGATCACCACGATCAGCAGGATGTCGACCATGATCTCGAACGACAACGAAGTATCGGGCCCGTTGTAGCGCAGCCAGAGCGCCATCAGCACGCCGGCCAGCGTGGCGAACCCGGCCGACAGCACGGTGGACACGGTCCGGTACACCACGGTGCGGTAGCCGATCGCCTCGGCGCGGAAATCGTTCTCGCGGATCGCCTGCAGCACCCGGCCGAACGGCGAGTTGACCACGCGCAACAGCAGCAGGAACAGCACCAGCGCGCCGGCGAACACGAAGTAGTAGGAGAACAGCTTGCCGTTGAGCGGCACGCCGAACCACTCGGCGTCTCCCAGGGTAAAGCCTGGCGTGAAGACTTCCGGCACCTTGAAGGTGATGCCATCCTCGCCGCCGGTCCATTCAGACAACTGAGATACCAGCGTGGCGAAGGCGGTCGCCACCGCCAGCGTGATCATGGCGAAGAAGATGGCCCTGACCCGCAGCGAGAACAGCCCGATCAGGAAGGCCAGCGCCATCGACACCGCCAGCGCGCCCAGCGTGCCGAGCGCCAGCGCGCCCCACCCCGGATCGAGCCGCGACATGGCGATCGCCACACCATAGCCGCCGATGCCGAAGAACATGGTATGGGCAAAGGAGACGATGCCGGTATAGCCGAGCAGCAGGTCGTAGCTGGCCACCAGCACCACGAAGATGCAGATCTTGGCCGCCATATTGAGCGCGCGCGCGCCGGGAAACAGGAACGGCGCGCAGGCCAGCGCCAGCAGCATCGCCACCAGGATGACGGTGAGCACGCGGCTTCTTGGCAGGTCGCCGGAAAGCAATCGGATCATGGTTTTCCTCGGCGCTCAGCGCTTGGCTACCGGGTACAGGCCCTGCGGACGCCACAGCAGGATCATTACCATCAGCAGGATGTTCGAGAACAGCGCTACCTTGGGAAACAGGAAGCCGGTGTAGTTGGCCATCAGCCCGACCAGCAAGGCGCCGACGAAGCAGCCGGTGGTGGAGCCGAGCCCGCCGATGATGATGACGATGAAGATCAGCACATTGACCTGGGCGCCGATGGCGGCGGTGATGTTCTGCTGGTACAGGCCCCACAGCACGCCGCCCATCCCGGCCAGGCCGGCACCCACCACGAACACGCCGATAAACAGGCGCCGGATACGGTAGCCGAGTGACTCGACCATCTCGCGGTTCTCCACGCCGGCGCGGATCAACAGGCCAATGCGGGTACGGTTGAGCACCAGCACCATGGAGACGAAGATCACCAGCCCGAGCACCACGGCGATCAGCCGGTATTTTTCGATCGCCGCATCGCCCAGCAAGACCGCGCCGCGGAAGGTGGTGGGCACCTGCAGCGCGATGGTTTCGGCGCCCCAGATGGCCTTGATCAGTTGCTCCGCCACGATCATGCCGCCCATGGTGATCAGGATCTGCTTCAGGTGCTGGCCGTAGACCGGGCGCACCACGATGCGCTCGAACAGGAAGCCGATCGCTCCCGCCGCCACCATCGCCGCTCCGATGGCGAGGCCGAACACGGCCAGGTTGAGCGCCAGGCTGTCGGCCTCCACCCAGGCGCCCAGCGGCAGCAGCACCGACGCCGCCACGTAGGCGCCCAGCGCGATAAACGCGCCGTGGCCGAAGTTGAGGACGTCCATCAGGCCGAACACCAGCGTCAGCCCCGAGGACACCACGAACACGATCATGCCCATGGCAAGGCCGGCAATGGTCAGGGTGAGCCAGGTCGAGCCACTGCCGATCAGGGGATAGGCCAGCAGCATCAGCAGCGGGGCCAGCGCCAGCGGCGTCCAGTCGAGCCGGACCTTGGGCAGGTCGGCCGGCGCCGCCGGCGTGGTGGGTAAGGAGCTTGTACTCGTCATTGTCTCGGTCCTGACGATTCTTGTTTGATTGCGTGAAGGCCTTGACGGCCCGCCACGGGCGGCGGCACTTGCCACCGCGCTTCATGCCGCGACCGACGCTACTGATGCGCCGCCAGCGACAAACCCAGCAGCCGCTGCTGCAAGGCCTCGTCCCCTGCCAGCTCAGCCATGTTGCCCGTATGCACCACGCGCCCGTCGTCCATCACGGCGACCGTATCCCCCACCGACCTGGCCATGTGGAAGTTCTGCTCCACCAGCAGGATCGACACGTCTGTCTGCTTGAGCTCGCGGAAGACCGTGATCATGTTCTGGATGATGGCCGGCGCCAGGCCCTTGGTCGGCTCGTCGACGATCAGCAGCTTGCGCGGCTCGATAATGGCCCGCGCCACCGACAGCATCTGCTTCTGCCCGCCGGACAACACGCCGGCTCGCTGGTGCCAGAAAATCTTCAGCGCGGGAAACATGCGGAATACCCAATCCAGCCGCTGCCCGTCGATGGCGCCGCTGCGCGCGGCCAGGCGCATGTTCTCGGCCACGGTCAGCTCGGAGAACACGCTCATGTTCTCCGGCACGTAGGCGATGCCGGCCTGCGCGATGGCGGGCGTGCCGCGGCGGGTAATATCCGCGCCGTCGAACGCGATGCGCCCCTCGCTGGCCTGCCAGAGATTCATGATGGTGCGCAGCGTGGTGGTCTTGCCGGCGCCATTGCGCCCGAGCAGCATCGTCACGCCGCCGCGCGGCACCGAAAAGCTCACGCCGTGCAGGATGTGATATGGCCCGATATGCGTCTGCACGCCATCCAGGCGCAGGATGGGCGTTGCCGGTCCGTCAGCCATGTCTGCCCTCCCCCTGCACGCCGTCGTCGGCGGCGCCGATCCCGAGATAAGCCTGTTGCACGATCGGCGAGGCGATCACCTCGGCCGGGTCACCGTCCGCCATCAGGTTGCCGTTATGCAGCACGATGATCCGGTCGGCCAGCGAGCGCACCACATCCATCTTGTGTTCCACCAGCAGCACCGTCTTGCTCCTGTCGCGCTTGATCTCCTGGATCAGGTCCAGGATGACGGGCACTTCGTCCACGCTCATGCCGGCGGTCGGCTCGTCGAACATGAAGATGCGCGGTTGCAGCGCCAGCAGGATGCCCACCTCCAGCTTGCGCTGGTTGCCGTGCGGCAGCGAGGCAACAGGCAAATGGCGCTTGTCGGCCATGGCCACGCGTTCAAGACAGCGCTCCGCCTCGGCGCGTACCGCGCGGTTGCCGCTCCACACGGACCACAGGTCCAGTCCGATGCGTTGCCGCGCCTGCACCGCCAGCCGCACATTCTCGAACACCGACAGGTTCGGGAACAGGCTGGTCAGCTGGAAGGCCCGGCCAATGCCGCGCGCCGCCTTGTGTGGTACCGGCAGCCGCGTCACATCCTCGCCGCCAAGCAGGATCTGCCCGGCGGTGGGTGGCAACTGGCCCGAGATCAGGTTGAAATAGGTGGTCTTGCCGGCCCCGTTGGGGCCGACGATGCAGGTCAGCTCGCCCGGTCGGAACGCGCATGACACCGCATTGACCGCCACATGCCCGCCAAAGCGGATGGTGAGGCCGCGCGTCTCTAGCGCGGGCGGCTCCGCCACCGCCCGCGAGAGCGCCGCCGTGGTATCGATGGAAGAGGCGCCCACCGTCATCACCGCTTGTTGCGGATCGGCACGTTCATCTCCTCCGGCTTGATCTCGCGGATCAGCTCGGGCACGCCCCAGGCGAACGCCGGATCAACCTTGATCTTGAAGTGATACATCGACTGCAGGGCCTGGTGGTCTTCCTTGCGGAACGTCATCTTGCCCTTGGGCGTCTCGAACGACATGCCCTCCATCGCGCCGATCAGCTTCTCGGTATTGGTGTCGCCATTGGTCTTCTTGAGCGCCTCGACCAGCGCGATGCCGGCCGACATACCGCCCGCGGTAAAGAAGTCAGGCGGCGACTTGAACTTGGTGTAGTGGTTGGATACCAGCCACTCGTTGGCCTTGTTCTTGGGAATGCCGAAGTAGTAGTACGTCGCGCCTTCCATGCCGGGGAAATTCTTGTAGTTGCTCATGGCGGGCAGGATATTGCCGCCCGTGGCAATCTCGATGCCGTAGCGCTTGGGGTCGAGGTCGGCGATCTTGAACGGATTGCCGGCGCCGGCCCAGATGATGAAGATGATCTTGCGGCCCGGCTTGTCCTTGAGCGAATCAAAGAGCCGCTGGGCGCCGGCCGTGAAGTCCGTGGTGTTGGTGGGCAGGTATTCCTCGTGAACGATCTTGGCGTTCTTGAGCGCGCCTTTGAAAGCCTTCACGCCATCGCGGCCGAAGGCGTAGTCCTGCGCCAGCGTGGCGATCTGCACGCCGGGCTTGTCCAGCGCTACCGCGTTGGAGATGGCGTCCTGCGACGAGTTGCGGCCTGTGCGGAAGATATAGCGGTTCCACTTCTCGCCGGTGATCGAATCCGCCACGGCGGGCTCGACCAGCAGGATCTTCTTGTATTCCTCGGCCACCGGCAGCATCGCCAGCGCGGTGCCGGAAGACGTGGGTCCCACCGCGATGTCCGCGCGATCATCGCTATAGGCCGCGGCAAGCTGGGCCTTGGCGACGTCGGGCTTGCCCTGGGTATCCTTCTCCAGCACCACCAGCTTGTTGCCGTTGACCATCATGGTGCCGTTGGTGGCATAGTCCAGCCCCATCATCAGCCCGGTCTGGGTCTGCTTGGCGTAGGCTTCCAGCGCCCCTGTCTTGTCGTAGACGTGGGCAATGCGGATGTCCTTGGCAAAGGTACCGCCGGCGGCCAGCAGGCCGGCCAGCGCGAACGCGGCTGCGGCTTGGTGCTTGAGTTGCATGCTGTGTCTCCTCTTTGGGTTTCTCTGTTTCTCTTATTGTTGCAAGTAGAGATGCTGCTCGATAACTGCTGATCGCGGCGATTGACCGTGGCCGCCCTATTGCTCCGCTCCTTCAGCCCGCATCCGCGCCGCCCAGGAAGCGGCGCATGCCGGCGGCGGCCTCGGCGCGCGTCACCTGCGCCACAAACGCCGCGCGCTCTCGCTCGAGGCCGTGCGCCAGGACCTCAGGGTCCCAGCGCAGCAGCGCGCGCGTACTCGCCACGCTGCCGGCTACCTTGTCCTTCAGTCCGGCCGCCAGTGACAGCGCCATGGCCTCGGCTTCGCCGGAAGGCGCGAGATGCGTGACCATGCCCAGCGAGGCGGCTTGTCCCGCGGTCAACGTCGTGTTCTCAAGCTGGATCGCGCACGCCCTTGCGGCACCAATCATCTGGGGCAGCATGGCGGTCCAGCCGCCGTCCGGGCTGAAGCCCACCACCGTGTAGTACGGCGCAATGCGCGCGCCCTCGCCCAGCACCGTCATATCGCAGGCGAGCGCCAGGCCCAGCGCGCCGCCGGTCAGCCAGCCCTCCACCGCTGCGATCACCGGGCAACGCAGCGCCGCCAGGCGCAGGATGGCGGCGTTCAGCAGGCCAAGCAGCCGGTGCGCATACTGTTCCAGTTCAGCGCTTTGTGGCGGGAAAGCGGCAAAGGCACCCACGTCGCCGCCCGTGGAAAACGACCGGCCGGCATGGCCGAGCACCACGGCGCGGACGTCCGGATCGGCCTCCACGCGTTCAAGCGCCGCCAGCAAGTCCTCCAGCAACCCTGGCACCAGGCTGTTGTGGCGCTCGGCGCGGTTGAGCCGCAGCACTGCCGTGCTGCCGCTACGCTCGACCAGTACCAGCGCGCTCATCGTGCGGCCAATCCGTGAGAGATCATGTCGAAGGCGGTATCGACCACCTTGTCCATCGACGCCGGCCGCTTCCACAGCGCGTAGCGCATACCGAGGAAATTGCTGATGCCGATCAGGCACCACGCCCGCACTTCGGCATCGCCCGGCGAAATCTCGCCTTGCTCCTCGGCCTTGCCCAGGCGCCGGCTGTAGACGTCGGCGAAGACCTGGAAATAACTGCTGTAGATGGTCTCGTCGACCGAGTAGGAATCGAGCACGATGCGGTACAGGTTCTTGTGGCGCGACACGAAGGAAAGGAAAGCCTTGAGCCCGAGCCGCTCGGCCTCGATCTGCGTTTGCGCCGGCCCCACGTGCTTGCGCAAGTGGGCGCGCACCAGCTCCAGCATGTGCTGCACCAGCGCGCGGAAGATGTCTTCCTTGTCCTTGAAGTAGAGGTAGAAGGTGCCCATCGCCACCTCGGCTTCCTGCGTGATCTCGGAGATCGAAGCCACGTAGTAGCCCTTCTCTCCGAATACTTTTTCAGCGGCGCGCAGCAGTGCTTCGCGGGTCTTCTGGCCGCGTGCGGTCTTGGGCTGGCTTACGCCGGATTCGGTAAGGGACATCGGGGCTCCGCGGTGGCCGGTCGGGCCGGAATCTCGGCAGCTATATTGCGGTCTTGCACCGCGGCAACTGCCCGCTCCGGCCGACCTCAAAACATGATAGCTGATTCATGTTTCATGATATAAAGTTAGCCATCCGAATGTCAATACATCGCTTACCCGGAGCCCTGCCACCCATCCGGGGAACATGGGCACGCCGCCTGGCAGGCCAACACATCGACTGGAACCATCGCCATTGGATGCTTCTCACACGGCGCCCCATGCCACGCAAGCCGAGCCAGCCGGCCTGGCTCCGGCCTTCGCCGTCCACGCCGCCAGCGCGGCCCGGCCAGGCTGGCGGGAGACGGGCAGCGGGCAAGCGTTGCTGCTCCTGCACGGGTGGTCGCTATCCGGCGAAGCCTTCGACGGCCAGCGCGCGCTGGCGCGACTCGGCTATCGCGTAATCGCCCCCGACCACGCCGGACACGGCTTGTCTGCTGCGCTGCCGCATGCGGGGCAAGCCAGCATTGCGCGGCTGGCCGCGGATGCGGCAGCGCTGATCGGGCACCTGGGCCTGCGGGACGTCGTGGTGGTCGGATGGTCGATGGGGGCGATGGTGGCCTGGGAACTGATGCGCGGCCATCCCGCGCTGCCGCTGGCCGCCGTCGGCGCCATCGACATGACGCCGCGCCTGGTCGGAGACGCGGAATGGCCGCACGGCCTGCACGGATGCTACGACAGGGTCCAGGCCGCAAGAATGGCCATGCACGTGCGCAAGGACTGGCCCAGCCTGATCGATTCGGTGCGCGCCGGACTCTGGTCCGCCGGCAGCGAACCCGATGCGGCGCAATCAGGCCGCATCACCGGCATCATGCGGCAGTGCGCGCCGGACGCGCTCGCCGCGCTGTGGGAAGACATGGCGCGCCAGGACTATCGCCCGGCGTTGCGCCAGGCTCGCCTTCCCTTATTCCACCTGGTCGGGCAGCACAGCCGACTCTACGCGCCGGCCGTGGGCCTGGCCACACTGGCACTGCAACCGGCCGCGCGCCTTGCCACCGTCGATGGCACCGGCCATGCCCCACATATCGAGCGGCCGGCGGCCTTCAACACAGCCTTGCTTGGGATGCTTGACTGGCCTGGCTTGCCCGCTGCACCGGCGCCATGAGCCGCTACCTTCAGGCCAGCAGCCGGTAGGTCCACAAGCCCAGCGCGGTCAGCAGCAGCGAGCCGCCAAGATGCGCAGCCAGGTGAACCGCCGCCCAGCCATAGTCGCCCGCCATCAGGTTGGCGACAACCTCGCTGGAAAAGGTGGAAAAGGTCGTCAGGCCCCCCAGGAAGCCGGTCACGGCCAGAAGGCGCCATTCGGGCGACAGATCCGCGTGCGCGCCAAAGAATCCTGCCGCCAGGCCGATGAGGTAACCGCCCACCAGGTTGGCCGTCAGCGTGCCATAGGGCAGCGCCGGGTTGGCCGCATTCCACAGGACCGAGAACACCCACCGCAGCCAGGCCCCCATCGCGGCACCGACCCCGACCGCAATAAAACCGAGCCCGCCCATCAGTGCTTGATGCCCGTGTCTTCCGCCTGCACCGGGGTGGCGCTGCCTTCCGGCGCCTCCCCGCTGGCATTCAGCGAGCGAATGCCCCAGCGCGCCAGCGCGGACTCATCGGTCACCCGCGCGTCGACCCAGCGCTCGCCCTCCGGCGTCTGTTCCTTTTTCCAGAACGGCGCTTCGGACTTGAGGTAATCCATGATGAACTCGCAGGCGGCAAACGCATTGCCGCGATGCGCGGAGGCCACCGCCACCAGCACGATCTGGTCCAGCGGCAGCAGGGGTCCGACCCGATGCACGATGGTGACGCCGAGCAGTTCCCAGCGCTCACGCGCAACGGCTTCGATCCGCGCCAACGCCTTTTCGGTCATGCCGGGATAGTGCTCCAGTTCCATCGCGCTGACCGGGCTGCCGTCGTTCATGTCGCGCACGGTGCCGACGAAACTGGCCACCGCGCCCACGCCCGGCTGGCCGTGGCGCAATGCCGCCACCTCCGCGCCCAGGTCGAAATCCTCGCGCTGCACTCTAACGCTCATGTCAGCCTCCGGTCACCGGCGGGAAAAACGCCACTTCGCAGCCGTCGGCCAGCATGCTGTCCGCGCTCGCCACCTCATGGTCCACGGCCATGCGCAAGGCCCGGCCTTCAGCCAGCACCTCGGCCCATGCGCCGCCGCGGGCGCCCAGCCACCGCCGCAGGTCCGCAACGGTGGCCACCGCCGGGGGCACCTCGACCCGTTCCTGTCCCAGGCCCAACTGCTCGCGCACGCTGGCAAAAAAACGCAACTCGATATGCATGGCGGTCTCGCTCCTCATGCCAGCAGGCCGTCGAAAGCGATGTACTGCACGGTGTCGCCCCGCGCGATCGCTTGGTTGGGCGGATTGTCGACCAGGCCGTCGCCCCACACGGTGGAGGTCAGCACCCCCGAACTCTGGTTGGGAAACAGGTCGAGCCCGCCAGCCTGGTTGACGCGCACGCGCAGGAATTCATTGCGGCGGTCGCCCTTGGGCAGGTCGAAATCGGCGCGCAGCGGCAGCCGGCGCGGCAACACGTTCTGCACGCCCTGCAGCCGCAGGATAAAGGGCCGCACGAAGAGCAGGAACGTCACGAAGCTGGAGACCGGATTGCCCGGCAGGCCCAGGAAATAGGCCGGCGCCTGATCGCCGCGCGCTACCTCGCCGAAGGCCAGCGGCTTGCCCGGCTTGATGGCGATCTGCCACAGGTTGAGCCGCCCTTCCGCCTCCACGGCCGGCTTGATGTGGTCTTCCTCGCCCACAGAGACGCCGCCGGACGTGATGATCAGGTCATGCCCATCGGCGGCCCGGCGCAGGGTGTCGCGCGTGGCGGCCAGGGTATCGGGCACGATGCCGAAATCGCTGACCTCGCACCCCAGGTTTTCCAGTAGTCCGCGCAGCGTGAAGCGGTTGGAGTTGTAGATGGCACCGGGCTTGAGGGGCTCGCCCGGCATGGCCAGTTCGTCGCCGGTGAAGAACACCGCCACCTTGACGCGCCGCACAACGTCCAGCGCCGCCTGCCCTACCGAGGCGGCCAGCCCCAGCGCCTGCGGCGTGAGCCGCGTGCCGGCTGGCAGGATCACGCTGCCGGCGCGGATGTCCTCGCCGGCCCGGCGGATCCACTCGCCCGGTTGCGGCGCGTGATTGACGATCACATCGTTGCCTTCCGCCACGCACTGTTCCTGCATCACCACCGCATCCGCCCCCGGCGGGATCAGGCCACCGGTGAAGATGCGGGCAGCCGTGCCGGCCGCCAGCGCCGTGCCGACATGGCCGGCGGGAATGCGCTGGGCCACCCGCAGCCGCGCGCCCGGCGCGGCCACGTCGGCACTTCGCATGGCGTAGCCGTCCATCGACGTATTGTCGGCCGGCGGCACGTCCAGCGTGCTAGATACCGGCGCGGCCAGCACGCGCCCGTTGGCGTCCAGCGTGGCGATGCGCTCGGCTTCGGCGATCGGGCTGGCGCCGGCCAGCAAGGCTTCGAGAGCCTCGGCCATGGTCAGCATGGGGGGACGGGGGGGCGCGGCAGCTTGGGTCATGACGGGAACAGGTAGGTAAGTCAGCGTGAGACAGCAAACCCATGGCCATCCATCCGCCATGGGAAACGGCCCGCGTACCGCCGCCGATACATCCGGGGCAATGCGAGGGCCGTGCGATTCAGCTCGGCAAGTCTGATTGTAGCGAGTTGGCGCGCAGGCGGCAGGAACGCCGCCTGCACGGGCTGGCGCCTACAGGCCCGTGTGGCCGGCGATATAAGCCTTGATCCGCTCCACCTCGGCCGGCATCACCTCGAAGCGCTGCGGCAGGTTTTCGATGCCTTCAAAGCTGGCCGGACGCTCCGGCTCGTGGCCAAGCGCCTCGCGGATGGTGTCGGCGAACTTGGCCGGCAACGCGGTTTCCAGCACCAGCATCGGCACGCCGGGCGTGAGATGCTCGCGCGCGACCTTGATGCCGTCGGCGGTATGGGTGTCGATGGTGATGCCGTAACGCCCCGACAGGTCGCGGATGGTGGCAACGCGGTCCTCGTGCGTGCTGCGGCCCGAGACAAAGCCGAAGGCGCGGATGCGCTCGAATTCCGGCGTGCCGGACAGGTCGAAGCCACCCTTGGTGTCGATGTCGTCGCGGAACATCGTCGCCAGCTTGCCGGCGTCGCGGCCCAGCAGGTCGAACACGAAGCGCTCGAAGTTCGAAGCCTTCGAGATGTCCATGCTCGGGCTGGAGGTGTGATACGTCTCGGCCGACTTGCGCACGCGGTAGGTGCCCGTGCGGAAGAACTCGTCGAGCACGTCGTTCTCGTTGGTCGCGACCACCAGCTTGTCGATCGGCAGGCCCATCATGCGCGCGATATGGCCGGCGCAGACGTTGCCGAAATTGCCGGACGGCACGCAGAACGACACCTTCTGGCCGGGGCCGTCGGTAGCCAGCAGCCACCCCTTGAAGTAATACACCACCTGGGCCACCACGCGCGCCCAGTTGATCGAGTTGACCGTGCCGATCTTCTGGCGGGCCTTGTAGTCGAGATCGTTGGAGACCGCCTTGACAATGTCCTGGCAGTCGTCGAACACACCTTCGACCGCCAGGTTGAAGATGTTCGGGTCCTGCAGGCTGAACATCTGCGCGGTCTGGAACGCGCTCATCTTGCGGTGCGGGCTGAGCATGAACACGCGGATGCCGCGCTTGCCGCGCATGGCGTATTCCGCCGCGCTGCCGGTGTCGCCGGAGGTGGCGCCGAGGATGTTCAGCTCCTGCCCGGCGCGCGCCAGCGCGTACTCGAACAGGTTGCCGAGCAGCTGCATGGCCATGTCCTTGAAGGCCAGCGTGGGACCGTTGGACAGGCCCAGCAGTTGCAGCGGCGCGCCACCCTCTGCGCCCAGCGTGCGCAGCGGCGTGATATCCGCGGTATTGTCGCCGGGGCGGGCGTTGCAGTACACCTCGGCGGTGTAGGTCTTGCGCGTCAGCGCACGCAGGTCCTCAGCCGGGATGTCGTCGCAGAAGCGGTACAGCACTTCAAAGGCGAGATCGGCGTACGACAGCTTGCGCCAGGCCTCCAGCTCGTCGGCCGTGACCTGCGGGTACTCCTGCGGCAGGTACAGGCCGCCGTCCGGCGCCAGGCCGCCCAGCAGGATCTCGGAGAAGGTTTGCGGCATCTCATGGCCGCGCGTCGACTGGTATTTCATCGGTGCGTTCAGTTCAGTTCTTCCATGCGCAGGCGCGTGACGGCCGACAGCACGGTCGGCAGCGCTTCGATCTTGGCGATGGCGGCGTTGACCTGCTTCTCCAGGGTGAGGTGCGACAGCATGATGATGTCGGTCTGCGGCTCGCCTTCACGCGATTCCTTCTGCAGCATGGCATCGATGGAAATGCCGGCGTCGGCCAGGATGCGGGTGATGTCGGCCAGCACGCCGGTCTCGTCCGCCACGCGCATGCGCAGGTAGTACGAGCTGGTGACCTCCTCGATCGGCAGCACCGGCACGCTGGACAGCTCATCCGGCTGGAACGCCAGGTGAGGCACGCGGTGCTCGGGATCGGCGGTGTGCAGGCGGGTCACGTCGACCAGATCGGCGATCACGGCCGAGGCGGTCGGCTCGGCGCCGGCGCCCTTGCCGTAGTACAGCGTGGCGCCCACGGCGTCGCCCTGCACCAGCACGGCGTTCATGGCGCCTTCCACATTGGCGATCAGGCGCTTGGCCGGCACCAGCGTCGGGTGCACGCGCAACTCGATGCCGTTTTCGCGGCGGCGCGTCAGGCCCAGCAGCTTGATGCGGTAGCCCAGCTCTTCGGCGTAGCGGATATCCACGGCCGACAGCTTGGTGATGCCCTCCACATAGGCCTTGTCGAACTGCACCGGCATGCCGAAGGCGATCGAGCTCATCAGCGTGATCTTGTGAGCCGCGTCGATGCCTTCGATGTCGAAGGTCGGGTCGGCCTCGGCATAGCCCAGCGCCTGGGCCTGCTTGAGCACGGTGTCGAAGTCCAGGCCCTTGTCGCGCATTTCCGACAGGATGAAGTTGGTGGTGCCGTTGATGATGCCGGCGATCCACTCGATGCGGTTGGCGGTCAGGCCTTCGCGCAGCGCCTTGATGATGGGGATGCCGCCGGCCACAGCGGCTTCGAAGGCGACGATCACGCCCTTCTTGCGCGCGGCCTCGAAGATCTCGTTGCCATGCACGGCCAGCAGCGCCTTGTTGGCGGTGACCACGTGCTTGCCGTTCGCGATGGCCTTGAGCACCAGTTCGCGGGCAATCCCATAGCCGCCGATCAACTCGATCACGATGTCGATCTCGGGACGGGTGACGACTTCGTTGGCGTCCGCCACCACCTCGACCTGCCCACCGGTCAGCTCGCGGGCGCGCTCGGTGTTGAGGTCGGCCACCATGGCAATCTCGATGCCGCGCCCGGCGCGGCGGCGGATTTCCTCCTGGTTACGTTGCAGCACGTTGAACGTGCCGCTACCGACGGTACCGATGCCAAGCAGGCCTACTTTGATGGGATTCATGGACGATCTGACTCTGAGTTGCTGAAAAATGAATGACGCCGCAAACGGACCGGTTCAGGGCCGCTCAGGCCGCGTGGCCGTGGCGCTTGCGATATGCCTCGAGGAAACGGCCAACGCGGCCGATGGCCTCGCGCAGGTCTTCCTCGTGCGGCAGGAACACGATACGGAAATGGTCGGGCTTGCCCCAGTTGAAGCCCGTACCCTGCACCAGCAGTACCTTGGACTCCTGCAGCAGTTCGTAGATGAACTCCTGGTCGTCCTGGATCGGGTACATCGACAGGTCGAGCTTGGGGAACAGGTAAAGCGCGGCCTTGGGCTTGACGCAGGTGACGCCGGGAATCTGCGTGATCAGTTCATGGGCAATATCGCGCTGGCGGCGCAGGCGCCCGCCTTCGTTCACCAGGTCGTTGATGCTCTGGTAGCCGCCCAGCGCGGTCTGGATGGCCCACTGGCCGGGCACATTGGCGCACAGGCGCATCGAGGACAGCATGTTCAGCCCCTCGATATAGTCCAGGGCGGGCCGCTTGTCGCCCGACACCACCATCCAGCCGGACCGGTAGCCGCACGAGCGGTAGTTCTTCGACAAGCCGTTGAACGTGACGGTCAGCACATCGGTCGACAGCGAGGCGATCGAGGTGTGGGTATGGCCGTCGTACAGCACCTTGTCGTAGATCTCGTCCGCGAAGATGATCAGCCCATGCTCGCGCGCGATCGTCACGATGCTCTTGAGCAGTTCGTCCGAGTACAGCGCGCCGGTGGGGTTGTTGGGGTTGATGACGACGATCGCCTTGGTATTCGGCGTGATCTTGGCCCGGATATCGTCGAGATCGGGCATCCATTCATTGGCCTCGTCGCACACATAGTGCACCGGGGTGCCCCCCGAGAGGCTCACGGCGGCCGTCCAAAGCGGGTAATCCGGCGCCGGCACCAGCACTTCGTCGCCGCTGTTGAGCAGCGCGTTCATCGACATCACGATCAG